>JAGBWB010000160.1 GCA_017629975.1 Lentisphaeria bacterium | reverse complement strand
GGTGTTTTTTTCAAGTCATTTGGTGTCAAAAAATATTTCAACTTGCAAAGTTGTCTCAGAAAGAGTATACTAGCTGCAAAGAGGAAATTTCAATATAACATAAGGAATGTTAAAAACTTATGAAATTTTTGCTCATACTCCTGATTTGCTCCGGAACATTCCTGCTGCATTTCAACAACTGAAAACCTGCTTCAGACCGCAATCCTTATCTGCTGCAAAACTGCTGCAGAGTGCAGAGATCACCAGTTACCAAGCAGAACCAGAAATTTTCCACTTCCCATTGATTTTCTTGACCTTCAACTCCCGATAAGTTAATATTTGTACCTTCACAGTCGCTTCATTTCCATTGATATCAGCAGAAACTGGCTTTATTGAAGCCAAAGATTTTTGCAATTCAGGTTTTTCAGCACATCCTTTGGCCAGTTCCTCCGGCTTTGTGTCTTCAAGACACTGAGCTGCGGCTTGATAATCGCTTTTTTTCAAAGCTTTAGCAAACTCAGAAACAGCTCTTTGAGGATTATCGTTGCATCCGCTCATAAACATACCAATAACAGCCATTCCGACAAAAATAAACATTTTTTTCATTTTAACTTTTCCTTTTATAATTGATTCAAAAAAACGCATCTAAGCTGAAAGTCAAAGTTCCGGTAGCTTCATAACCTGCAGCAATCAATCCTGAGGCTTTATACAAAGCTGCTGCCAATATTCCTTTTGCCAAAACAGCTCCGATAGTAAAAAAACCGACTCCTGCAAGACAAAAGTTGAGTACTCCTACGGAGAAAAGCCCTATTGATACAACTCCTACAGAAACAATGCCTTTAGCCAAATAACCAACTGCAACAATTCCTGTGGCACTGTCACCTATGGCAATCAGCCCCTTAGCGGTGCCACTTTTTTCACCTTTCTCCTCATCAGGTCCAATAGCCACTGACCACAGAGGCAATTCAAATAATTCAATGCTGCAATTGTTTCTCACTGAATATTTCATATTATCTCCATATAAATTCAGTTTACAACTCCAACAGGCAACGCTGCTTTGCCCGCCTCCTGCAAAAAATTCCGCTCACCTCTCCATAAAGAACTCCTTATAATTAACAATCACTTAATATGCAGCTAAAAGTTACGGCAAAAAAAAAGACGCCTTTCACCGCTTTTAGCAGCAGTGGGAAGACGTCTGACAAATAAAAACCGAACGCTTCCCGATATTGCGCGAGAGGTCCGACCAAGAACCTACCATAACCATACACAGAAGCGCCCGGAAAGGAATGTGAAAAAGACACAAACCACCCGGGTACATTTCACCTGAGGTTATGGCAAATACATAATGAAATTTGGTCGGTTTCTCGCGCACTTGCCGAAATATAACGGATTTTTAAACAGCAACAGGGGTTTCAAAAAAGCCACCTGATTCCTTAATATATCATAAAAAAAATTTTTTTCAAGTCATTTGGTGTAAAAAAATATTTCAACTTGCAAAGTTGTCTCCGAAAGACTATATTAACAGCAGAAAGAAAAATTCAATTCAACAGGGAGAAGTTTAAAATCTATGAAATATTTGCTCATACTCCTGATTTGTTCCGGAACATTCCTGCTTCACGGAGAAGTAAAAATCTGCGCTCACTGCGGCAAAGGCTCCCGCTATATGCGTTTCAGCGCTGAAAACCGTCACTACTGTTCAGAAAGATGCGCTAAGGCAAAATTCAGCTGTTACTCCTGCAAAGAGATCCCCAGAGGACGTTATATGATCGTTATGGGGATCAACGGCGACTCAAGACGTTTCTGCGGAACATGCAGCACCCATGAAAAATGTTTTTCCTGCGCCTTTCCGGCGCGTGAAAGAAGAGTCCTGAATGACGGGAGAAAACAATGTCTGGATTGCAGCAGAACATCTCTTGCCCATCCGCAGGCAGTGCGGCTGTTGCAGCAACTCCGGTGGGATTTGGCTGAAATGCACAACTTTGATCCCCAACACCGTATTACTTTGCGTCTTGTCAGTCAGAACGCTCTGCGGAACATTACCAGAGACCCCAACGCAATGGGGTGTATGAAAGTCCTTGTCACCACCAGAGAGGAACGCAAAGGATTGAAGAAAAGAATCTCAAAAGAGTGGCAATGTACGCTTTATATGCTTGACAATCTGCCCCGGACAGTTGCCGCCAAGGTCATAGTTCACGAATTGACCCATGATCACCTCTATCATCACGCAGGCTCCGGGAAAAATCCAAAAATCACAGAGGGAATTTGCGAAGCTGTTTCAGGGCAATGGCTTCTGCTGAATAAACACAAGGGATTTTTTAACGCAATGCAAAAAAATCCCGACCCGGTTTACGGGGCGGGATTCAGAGAAATCTTTCCGCAACTTGAACGTTACGGTATGCGGGGGATCATAAAGCGTTACCGCTCCAATTTCACCCCTTTCTGATTCAGCAGACAATCTTCTGAGTGTGCTGAGCGATCATCAGCTCTTCATCAGTAGGCATGACAACGGCTTTCCAGGCGCTGTCAGCGGTGGAAATGACACCGGCTTTTCCGAAGCAGGCTTCGTTGGCGGCAGGATCCAGCTTGATGTCAAGAGCGGCAAGACCTTCAATGACCTTTGCGCGGATGGCAGTGGAGAATTCACCGATACCGCCGGTAAAGACCAGAGCAGCAGGTTTGCCAACCAGCACATAGTAGGAACCGATGTATTTCACAATACGGCGGACAAACATCTTGATGGCAAGCTGAGCTCTTTCATTGCCGGACTCAGCAGCGCCCAGCATGTCGCGCATGTCGCCGGAGTTGATACCGCCAACGCCGTAAAGACCGGACTTCTTGTTGAGCATGTTATCAACTTCTTTGGTGGTCATTCCGAGGTCAACCAGACGCAGAACAGCAGCGGGATCCATATCGCCGGAGCGTCCGCCCATCATCAGACCTTCCAGGGGAGTCAGTCCCATGGTGGTGTCGATCACTTTACCGCCCTTGACAGCAGCCATGCTGCATCCGTTGCCCAGGTGGCAGGTGATGATATTGGTATCTTCCTGAGCAAGGCCGAGGAACTTGGCAGTGGCGAGAGTCACATAGTGATGGCTGGTGCCGTGGAATCCGTATTTGCGGATACCGTGCTTCTCATAGTACTCATAGGGAATGGCATAGAGGTAAGCCTCAGGAGCCATGGTCATGTGGAACTGGGTATCAAAGACAGCCACATTGGGTTTACCGGGCATCAGCTCTTCACAAGCCTCAATACCGGCAAGGTTGGCGGGGTTATGCAGAGGACCGAGGGGGAAACAGTCGCGGACGACCTGTTTGATTTCTTCAGTAACCAGCACGGGAGCGGTGATCTTTTCGCCGCCGTGAAGCACGCGGTGACCGATGGCAACGATCTCATTCAAATCGGCGATAACGCCCATTTCGGGATCAACGAGCTTCTTGCAGATCTCTTTGAGAGCATCCACATGGTCAGCGATCTTGATGACCTGCTCAAACTTGAAGCCGTCGGCTTTCTTGTAGATCAGATTGGGGTTCTCAGCACCGATACGTTCAAACACGCCCTTGGCGAGGACGGCCTGTTTTTCCATTTCGAACAGCGTGAACTTCATGGAACTGCTGCCGGCATTGATGACTAAAATCTTCAATTTGGACTCCTGTTAATAAAAATGAAAACCTCCTGTCCCGGAAAAACATATTCCGGAACAGGTTATACTTGCAATATATGGACTGTCAACCGTTATTTCCGGCGGAAAACAATCCGTCCTTTGGTGAGGTCATAGGGAGACATCTCAAGGGTCACAGCGTCACCGGGCAGAATGCGGATGAAGTTCATCCGCATCTTGCCGGAAATATGAGCTGTCACCAGATGTCCGGACTGGATCTCCACACGGAACATGGTTCCGGGGAGCAGTTCCTTGACCACACCTTCGATACGAATCACATCATCTTTGGCCACGTCAGAATCTCCGGTTGATTTTCAGTTATAAGCACCATATGTTCAAAGTGAGCGCTGTAAAGTCCGTCACATGTACTGACTGTCCAGTGGTCACTCCGGTCAGTAACTACCTTCCATGTTCCCAGGTTGAGCATAGGCTCAATAGCAAGTACCATGCCCGGCTCCAGCTTGACGCCGGATCCCCAGCCTGAGACATTGGGAACTTCAGGGGGTTCGTGCAGTTTGATCCCGCAGCCGTGGCCCACATAGTCACGGACAACGCCGAGACGGTGTTTATGGGCGGTCTTTTCGACAGCGGAACTGATGTGTCCCACTCTGTTGCCGACCTTGCAAGCTGCAATACCGGCATCAAGAGCTTCAAGGGTCCCTGACAGCAGACGTTTCACATCCGCCGACACCTCACCGACAGCAACAGTACGGGCGGTATCGCCCACTGCACCGTCGATGTTCACCCCCACATCGATACTGACAATATCCCCCTCACGGATAATCCGGTCGGCACTGCGGATACCGTGCACCACAACTTCATTGAGTGAGATGCAGATATTTCCGGGGAACCCGCAGTAACCGAGAAACGCACTTTTACCGCCGGTTTCAGCGATATAAGCGGCAGCGATATCATCCAGCTGGGCGGTGGACATGCCCGGCTCAATGGCAGCGGCGATCTTGTCGCGCACCTGAGCCGTGACCTGTGCCGCATTGCGGATGCGGATTATCTCTTCCTGAGTATGTACGATGGCTTTAGCCACGGTAACAGGACCTTTGCTTATTCCAACTCTTTTGCAATGGCTGCCATGACAGTTTCCTGGTCAGCATTGGGAAGAGTGAAAACCAGACCGCGCTGGGTATAGTAGTCCATGAGGGGCTGGGTCTGTTTGTGGAACACGGCAAGACGGGACTTGGCAGTTTCGAGAGAGTCATC
>JAGBWB010000159.1 GCA_017629975.1 Lentisphaeria bacterium | reverse complement strand
CGCGGCGTTCCGTCCGACCCGCAAATGATACTTGAATTTTCTTCAGGCACACTGGAACTGACCCCGGGTGAGGGGGAAGAGTTTCCCGTGTGCCTTGCTCATCTTTTCAAAGCCGATCCCCGCACGGCCACCTACCGGGCGCGGGGATGCGACTACGCCGCCGCCGTTATGGAAATGCGGCTCAATAATATCCCTTTTGAGAATCGCGCCCCCGATTACGCCTTTGAGGGGAGCTGGGAACTGAAAGAAAAAATCATTCCCCGCCCCCATCAGAAAGAGGCTCTTGAACGCTGGCATGAAGCCGGTTCCAAAGGCATTGCCGCTTTGCCCACCGGCAGCGGCAAGACCATTCTTGCGGTCATGGCCATCGCCGCCTTGCAGAGACCTGCCATTGTTCTTGTTCCCACCATTGATCTTCTTTCCCAGTGGGCAGCTGTCCTTGAACGCTTTTTTTCTGTACCCGTGGGAATGCTGGGCGGCGGCTCAAGAACTATCACTCCTCTCACGGTGAGTACCTATGATTCGGCGGTCTTGAACATGGAATTTCTGGGGAACCGTTTCGGACTTCTTATTGCCGATGAGTGCCACCATCTGCCCGCACCGGAAACGCGTCTCGGGGCATCTATGTGCATCGCACCCTACCGTCTGGGACTTTCGGCGACGCCTGAGCTTTCTGAGGAGCGTATGGAGATCATGAAAGATCTTCTGGGGGAAATCGTCTGTCAGGTCAACATTGATGAACTGGAAGGCAAGGTCCTTTCCCCCTATCAGGTGAAACACTGGGAGATACCTCTTGATCCCGGAGAGTTTGAACTCTATTCAAGTGCCCGCAAATACTACCTTGATTTCATCCGGCGCAACCGGATCGACTTCCGTCAGGAAAACGCCTGGGGGCGCTTTCTTGCCCTTGCCGGACGCAGCAGCGAAGGGCGTCTTGCTTTCCGCGCTTTTCTGGATCAGCGCCGCCTTGCCCGGGGCGGCGAGGCAAAGATCCGGGCGCTGTGGGATATTCTCAGACGCCATGCCGGTGAAAGGATCATCATTTTTACCGCCGATAACGGCGCCGCCTATGAACTGGGCAGACGTTTTGCCCTTCCGGTCATGACCCATCTGACCAGGGCTGCCGAAAGAAAGGAGTTTCTGGAAAAATTCCGCAGCGGTGAGTACCCTGTTCTGGTCACCAACCGGGTGCTTAATGAGGGGGTGGATGTGCCGGCCGCCGCTGTGGGGATCATTCTGGCGGGGACAGGGAGCGTCCGGGAACACGTTCAGCGTCTGGGGCGCGTCCTGCGCGCCGCCCCCGGCAAAGAACAGGCGATCCTCTATGAACTGGTCAGCGCCGGGACTTCGGAAGAGAGCGTCAGCACCCGCCGCCGTTCCCACAGAGCCTATTACCGCTGAAAAACTCTTCTGCTTCTTGAATAAAACATTTTCAAGTGGTATATTAAGGAAGTGCCGGAGCAATAAGCCCCCGGCATTGATCTTTTTTCAGAACGGGGTTTGATTTATGTCACTTTTTGCTTTTTTACTGATCGTTTTTTCTGCGGGACTCCATGCCTCATGGAATCTTCTTGCCAAGCGTTCCTCCATGAGTGTCTCTTTCTACGCTCTTATTTGCATGACGGCGGCTTCCATGTGGCTCCATACCCAGCTCTGGACTCCGGTCAATGTGCCGGGACTGCCCTGGCTCTTTTTCTTCTATGTGCTCTGTTCTGTTTCCTTTGACTTCTGCTACTGTCTGGGACTGGTCAGAGCCTACCGGACGATGGAAATGTCCACCGCCTATCCCATGATGCGCTCTCTGCCCCTTTTGCTTACGGCGGCAGTGACCTCCATCGCCGGGTGGGGAGAACCCCTTACACCTCTTGCGCTTCTGGGAATGGCAATCGTTTTCGTGGGGTGCATGATGATGCCCATGCAGGATTTTTCCCATTTCAAATGGCGGGATTATCTTTCTTCAAAGATGTTTTTCATCTTTCTTGTGGCGTGCGGAACCACGGGATACACCATCTTTGACAGTCAGGCGCAGCTTGTCTTGCGTCAGGCGTGTCCCGATCTTGCAAAGCCTGTTGTTTCCATGACCTTTTACTCTACGCGCGGTATATTCCTGAGTACCCTTATGGGAATCGCTGTGCTGCTGCTCCCCGGTGAAAAGAAGAACTTTGCCGCCTTTTTCAAAGAGCGGGACTGGAAACCCTTTGCCGCAGGCGGCTTTGCCTCATTGACCTATATCACAGTGCTGATGGCAATGAACTATGTGACCAATGTTTCATACGTTCAGGTCTTCAGGCAGCTGGGACTTATTTTCGGACTTCTGGGCGGCATCTTCATTTTGAAAGAGCGCCCCTCGCTGCCCAAGTTCATCGGCGTGGCGCTCATTATCACAGGACTTGTCATAACTGTCCTGTAAAGGCACTTTAAAGACAGATCATCACGATGCCGGCAAGGCAGCACCCCAGCGCCCCATACTGCAAGGGAGAGTTTTTCTCTCTGAGGATGAATATGCTGTAAAGTGAAAATCCCACCAGGCAGGAGCCCACCAGCAGCGGGTATGAAAGTGACCCCACTCCGCATCTTGCCAGAGTATCCATGCCCGGATATTGAAGAAATATGGCAAATACGAGTCCGAAAAACTGCAATGAAAAGGTGAAGATCCAGAGCCATTTTGATTTGAAGTTCTCTTTGAGAGAGATCTTGTTCCGCAAATACCAGGTGCGGATCACTGCCGTTGTCAAAACGCCTGAGGCAAGGGCCATGGTCCGGAAGACCGGCGTGATCTTTTGTGCGGATTCAAAGTAAGAGGGCAGGCTTGTGAGATTCTGAACCACTCCCGTAATGGCAAAGGCGGCAAGGGCCATCAGCTTCCAGCTGCCGCTTGAGACTTTGTTTCCCTTGCTGAAACCGGAAAGGGCAAGAGAAATCAGAATGAAAATGAGTCCGGCGATCCGGATAAATTTGGGTTCCACATTAAAAAAGATCATCCCCGTCATAAAGGGGAAGATCATCGCCGACTGGATGATCGCCCATATAATGCCGTTGGGCCCTTTCTGCATGGCAAGGGACATCAATATGAGCATGATACAGTTGAGGACGCCTGCGCCCCAGTATGAAAGACCGCACCAGAAAAGAGTGGCGTCGGGAATTGATGACACATCGGTTCCGGGGAGCATCAATGCTCCTGCTGTCACTGAAACCACAGCACCTGTCAGCTGAATGATAGCGGGATCCAGATTCTTTTTAGGGGCGATCCCCATGACGGCGCCGACGATGGTCCAGCTCATACCCACAATGATCAGACTGATGATTCCCCACAGCATTTGCAGACACTCCTGAAACGGTAACAATAAAAAAGCCATTCCCGAAGGAACGGCTGATAATCAAATGGTGCGCTCACGGGGACTCGAACCCAGGACCCAGTGATTAAGAGTCACTTGCTCTACCAACTGAGCTATGAGCGCTTGTATGGTATATAATATAGCCCCGGTTTGAGTAAATTTCAAGCCGAAAATTTAAAAAAATGGAAATTTTTGCAAAAAATCCCCTGCTCCTCCTGTAAAAAGAAGAGCAGGGGCAAATGATGAAACGGAAAGTTTCAGCGGACCTGCGCCAGATAGCGCCCTGCGTAATCCGCCGGACGCCAGAAGTAGCAGTTGTTCCCTTTGGGGTGATATCCGGGATACCCCGCAGTCCGGTGAGGCATTTTCCCTTTTGAAAGGATCACTGCTCCTCCATCCAACAGTGAAACGGTGTTGCCGTTGTTGTGGCGGTAGGGATAAAGCGTACCGTAGGCTGCTGAAACATAGTGCTCCAGGATTTCTGCGTGATAGATGGTGTCACCCGTGAAGCATGTTGCAGAAGGATATTTTACATGGTTCATCTTCCATGCAGATGGTCCGCCTGTGTTGTATGCACTTGTTGGCTGGTTGAAAACTATGTTGACCCCCAGCGTTGCGTTCCGGGAGTCGCTTCTGCTGTTGGGCCCGGCACTGGGGCAGGCGTAGATACAGTTCTCTACGCTGCTCCTTTCCTGACTGCCGATAAGCAGATTGGAAGAGCGGACGCAGTTGAGATAGCTTGCCAGCATCTCACTTTCAGCAGAGGTTCCGAGAACATAAGTCTGAGTACCCTTGCGCTTGTGGGGCGTGGGGAAGTACTCTCTGTTGTCGCTTGTGTAGGCGTGAAGCGCCCGGACAATGCCGCCGTGATTGTTGATACATTTGGCGGAGCGTCCCCGCTCTCGCGCCTGCTGCAAGGCAGGCAGCAGCATGGAGGCGAGAATGGCAATAATGGCAATGACGACCAGCAATTCGATCAGAGTGAATTGTTTTTTACCTTTCTTTTTCACGGGGAATCTCCTTTGGTTATTTTACTTCAACAAGTTTGACTTCATCAACGAGAACTCTTCCGGAGGCGTTGCGGAAGAAGAACCACACCGCAGGATTTTTGAGCACTTCCGGCGTTTTGAACTCAAAGGCAAAGCGCCGGAAGGAGGTGCTGCCCGCCAAGAGAGAGGTAAAGGGACGGAAACTTTTGTTGTTTCCGAATCCCACCATCATACCGATACCGCCGTAGCTTTTGAGCTTTTTCACATTTTCAAGTTTCAAATAGAAAGAGAGACGGTAGCGGGTGTTGGGTTTAAGTCCCTTGAACCACTGGGTGAGATCCTTGTTGACGGAGTCCATGATGACAGAGCGGCCTCCTGTGACAAAAGAACGGGTCTCAAGTTGCACTTGCACCTTTGCGGCACCGTGCCAGGGGGAGCGTTTCCCTTTACCCCATCCGAAAGGCAGGGCAAAACCGCCGTCAAGGACCAGATTGGTCCCCTGGGGGGCACCTGTGATGATGCCGCACTTTTCCGCCCGGAGCGCCCCTGCAAAGGCACTCCAGGTGTAGAAGTGGGTTATGACCTTGACTTTGGTATCGGTCAGCTGACGGTGGCGGGTGACGTTGAACATGAAAGTCTCTTTGAGTTCCGGCATGACTTTGCGGGGGATCCGCATTTCAACACTCCAGCACTTGTTGGGGGTGACAGAGGTCTTGAACTCCATGCCGCTGTTCCATGAAGTATCCACTTTTCCGGGAATGTTGGTCATATCCGCCCACTGGCCGGAAGAGGTGATCATGAACTGGTAGAGCTTTTTGGACTTGGCATCAGATGCAAGGAAAAGCTCCACAAGGTTATCCATCCACATGCGGGTGTCATCATTCTGACGCACCGGATTGCTCATGGCTGCCGTATGGGGTTCATCTGAAACGATGGCAAAGTAGAAATAATCTTTGTCATAGAGAACTTTGAACTTTGTATAAACTTCCACAAGATCGGTAAAGTTCTTCCCGATCTGCCGGGGACGCAGATAGTGAACGGGGGCATTCTGCCAATCTTTTTCATCCAGTTTGCCGTCAATGACCACAGGGGCGTTCCTTTTTGCCATGGAGCCCACCCAGGCATCACGGTCATCATTCTGTTTGTTCCACGCCTGAGCGTGGTCAAGGACCTTCTGCCAGATCTCCTGACGGATGAACTTCACCCGGGCGAGAGCATCTTTATCTTTTGCCGCTGCTTTTTCAGCTTTGTCAAAGAGAGAGGAAATGCGCTGACGCTCTGCGGGAGAGTAGATCTTTTCCCAGACATCGATGTAGGTGGGTTTGGAAAGGACGGGGCCTTCCGGCGTGTCAAGATAGCTGTTGCAGATGTCATTGAGAAAATGACGCTCCCAGCTTTCCCGGATCTCTTTCATCTGAGGCGCCGCAGGACCGAACATGCTGCGGTCGTGGTCGGCAAGGAGCTGATCCACATCCAGAGAGTTGTCCCATGAAACTTTGGCAAAGACGTAGCAGTTCAAATAGGCAAAGAGCCATGTCTGGGCCTCAGCCTCCTGAAAGGCTCCGTAGGAGTAGGGGGCGACCTTTTTGTAGAATTCTCCAACCGCTTTGGGAGTGCCGTGGGGAACTTCGGGGATCCCCCGCTCGCCTGCGTTGATGAGATAGGTCCAGAGCTGGATCTTGTGGTCCAGTTTTTTGGTCAGGTCAACGATGGATTTGTAATTGCCTGCCGCATTTGTCCCTTTGGCCCAGGGACCTGTCACAGCGGCGCGGATCATAAGGTTTGCCGGGATCTTTCTGGCAGGGATGATGTGGTAAGGATTGTAAAGCATAGTGGTCACATAGACATCAGAGGTCTTTTTGCCGACAGCTTCAGCAATATCTATCATCCAATCCCAGATGAAATCACTGCACACCTTGTCGGGTTTCCCCAGCGCGTAGGCTTTGAAATGGGGCGCACATCCCTTGCAGGCGCAGGGGGCGGCGCAGTCGTTGGGCATGATGCAGAAGAAAGGACGGATATTTTCCCGGAAATTGACGAAGCGTCTTGCATCGTTGGGTTTCCGCCACTCTTTGCGGTCAAGATCTTTGCCGGTTCCCCACTCCACCGTATCTTTGATGATGACATCTTTCAACTCTTTGCTGCTGAAACAGATCTGTCCGTTCCGATCGCTGGGGGTGCGGATGATATCATGACCATTGTAGCGGCGTCCGTCTTTGGAAAGGGCGAAAAATTCAGGTTTGGTTTTTCCGAAACGCTCTTTCAGCCCCATGTGGGCAAGGCCGTGAGTGAAGTGCATGTCCCGGGTGATGAACCGGCGCTGGTACTCCTTGTCTCTGAAGTGCTGCACCTGTGTCATACCGGCATACATGTAAAGAGGCAGCTTTTCCCTGTTGCCGCTGAAAATGGTGCTGGACTTGCGGTAGATGGAGTCCGGACGGTCGGTGATGTCAATGCCGGGGAGCACCCAACGGTTTTTCCGGGGAGTGACAATACCCATGTCGCCGGGAAAGTAGTAGCGCACATCAGCGAAGCGCTCCAGAAATTCGTAAACGCCGAAAAGGGAGCCGCGCTCAAAGTATCCGTGATGCCTGGGGTTGGCTTTCGGATCATCTGAACCTGCGATGATGATGTTTTTGCCCACAGTACGGATAAAATATCCGTCCCGGTCGATCTTGCTCACATCCATGCCGTGTTTTTTGGCAAGGGCCGCGTCGCCGATGAAGATGGCGGTGCATTTCCCCGAAGGCTTTTTAACGGGAGTGATCTTCACCCCCAGCACTTTGGAAAGGCGCTGCGCCATTTCATCAGCGGCAAAGCGGGCGACCTGAGTGGGGCCGGGAACGATTTCAAAGTTCACCTTTTTTTTGTCAAACATGACCAGTTGAACCTTGGAGTCCGTTTTGATACTGCGCTTTGAAACAGGCGTACGGCTGAACTTGGGGACCGCTGCTCCGCAGAGGAGCAGCGCCGCAAAAAGAAAAGCAAAACTTTGAAAAACGTGTTTCATAAAGTTGAAGCCTTTCTTATTTTTTCAGGAAAAGTTCAACCACAGGGATGGGCAGTTCAGGTGAAGTTACAGGCAGCGCAAGACGCAGAGTTCCTTTGGCAGGGTTGCGGGGACCGTTGACATTACCGGGCATGTGTTCGGTGAATCCGATCTCGCCGCCGTCGCAGAGGAGCTGGGCGTATTCCACCTTCTCTCCCAGACCGGGCAGATCAATACGGCGGTCGGGCCATGAAAGGATGTGGAGATAGAGGGTGTTGCGCTCTTTATTATAGGTGTAGCGGCAGCCTTCGGGTTCAGGGAACTCGGCAGGTGCACCGGTGCAGTTGTAGATGGCTTTGGAGTTCCACTTCATCCACTCGCCCAGACCTTCCAGCAGTTCCACAGTGTGTTTATCCAGAAGTCCGCGGGAGGTGGGACCCACGTTCAGAAGCAGATTTCCGCCCCGGGAGGTGTGACGGATCAGCATCTGGATCAGTTCGGGAACAGTCTTCCACTTCTTTTCGCGGATATAGCACCATTCGCCGTGCAGCACCTGGCATCCCTCCCAGTGGGCGGGAGTACCGTCATCGTTGAAAAGTCCCTGCTGGGGAATATTCTGCTCAGGGGTTTTGAAGTCATCATATCCGGGCAGGCGGCTGATGAGGATCCCCGGCTGAAGTTCCTGCGCCATGGCGCGGATGGCGGGCATATCCCAGATGTGGGCGGTGTCGGGGTAGGAACCGTCAAACCAGACAATGTCGATCTTGCCGTAGTTGGTCAGGATCTCCCGGATCTGGTTGTGAAGATATTCGCGGTAGGGGAGGTAATCGCACTCCTGGGGAATGTCGCGCTGGGGATGGCGGGCATCATGGGGATAATTGGGGTGGTGCCAGTCAGGCAGAGAGTAGTAGACGCCCACCCGGAGTCCTTCTGCGCGGAACGCATCAATGACACCTCTGAGAAGGTCCTGTTTTTTGTATTTGTAGTCGGTGTACTTGCTGTCAAAGAGGCAGAAGCCGTCATGGTGCTTTGAAGTCAGCACGAAATATTTCATGCCGGCGGCCTTGGCGGCCTTGGCCCACTGCTGGGGATCAAAAAGATCGGGATCAAAGTGATCGGTGTATTTGTTGTACTGTTCGGTGGTCATTTTTTCATGACTCTTGAGCCATGTATAGCGGGCGCCGCAGGAGTAGGCTCCCCAGTGAATGAACATTCCGAAACGGGCTTCATCAAACCATGCGAATTTGTCTTCCATAATATTTCCTTCAAGTTGGGTTATTTGACAAAATAAGCGTTATTTTTGCGAACAGCATTTACTCTACACCTTCAAATGCGATTTGTCAATAGGAAAATCCGTGAAAAAGAGTAAAACCGAAAAAAAAAGCAGGGAGACCCTTGTGAGCCTCCCTGCCTGAGTTTCAGGAGATTTTGTTTTTTATTTGCCGAAGAAGCGTTTCAGCAGTCCGGTGAAGCCTGCGCCGTGACGGGCTTCGTCTTTCGCCATCTCAAAGACGGTGTCGGCGATGTCATCATAACCCAGAGCGCGGGCGCGTTTGGCGAGATCCAGCTTGCCGCAGCAGGCGCCGCCTTCAGCTTCGGCGCGCAGTTCCAGATTCTTCTTGGTGCAGGGAGTGACCACTTCGCCCAGCAGTTCGGCGAATTTGGCGGCGTGTTCAGCTTCTTCAAAAGCGTAGCGCTTGTAGGCTTCGGCGATTTCAGGATATCCCTGACGCTCGGCCTGACGGCTCATGGCAAGGTACATGCCCACTTCGCAGCACTCGCCGTTGAAGTTGGCGCGGAGACCTTCGACCACATCAGGAGCGATACCTTCAATGGAGCAGATCTTGTGTTCAATGGCCCACTTGGTTTCGCCGGCTTCCTGCTTCACGAACTTTGCCGCAGGAGCTTTGCACTGGGGGCAGTTGGCAGGAGCTTCAGTACCTTCGTGAACATAACCGCAAACACCGCATACGAATTTAGCCATTTTTCATTTTCCTTTCATTTAAGGTTTCTGTTTATCTGTTTTTTATTGATTTGTATTGACTACAATTATAAAATAACTCCAAAATTAGAAAATGCAAGGGGATTTTTTAAAAAAATTGAAAAAAATTTGTAAAAATTTGATTTCCCCCTGAAATTCAGCTTAAACGCAGGCGTTCTCCTGTTGAAGAAGGCTTCTCTTTTCAATCCTTCAGAGCGGAAGATCTCTCTTATCTGCTGTTTTGCACGCGGCACTTGCCTGCGAAAAAGTCGGGGAATCCCCCTTTGCCTGTCATTTTTTCCGGTGGCGCTGTGAGAGGATATCTTTCAAGCAGACTTTTGAGTACGGCGTCATTCATCCGGCGGAACTGGGGCGAAAGAATAATGATAAAGTTCACTTCATTCTGTTTCTGAAGCCACTTTGAAAGGATTTCAAGATCTCCTGCGCTGATAACTTGCAGAATGGTTTTTTCAAAGAAAAGACGGGGCATCTGTTCCGGCAGATAAAAGAGATCGGTAACGATTATTTTTTCAGGCGCGGCAAGGAGCTTTTGCTCTATGCGGAACGACTCCCCGGAAACTCTGTGCAGAGCAAAAACTCCGAAAAGCTGTATGAAAACGCTCAAAAGCAGCGCCGCAGAGGGAATCAACTGCTTTCTGCTGAATGAAGAAAAGCTGAAGCGGGGGATCCCCATCAAACGGAATCCGCAGAAACTCAAATAGACAAGCAGCGGCATCAAAACCAGAAAGTGACGCGCCCCCCAGACAAGTCCCACGTCGCTTGCTGTCATCAAAAAAGGAACGGCGATCATGTAAAGCAGGGCGGCAAGCGCCATGATACGGAATTTCCGGCAGCGCACAAAGGCGTGCCAGTTGACCGTAAATCCCAGGAGTACAGGAGCCGCTGTCAGAAATCCTGTCAGCATGGAACTTGCGTAGATGGTGTTTTTATGGAAAAACAACCCCGTGCATAGAAAAAGCATGGCGCCAAGGTATATAATGGAGGCTCCGTATTTCAGGTTTTTCCACGCTTTGAAACGGGGGGCGGCACCGGCGGCAAGGGGGAGCAGGGCGCTCCATGCCAAAAGGTTGAAGCCGGATCTTTCCCAGCCGTCAAAACGGAAAAGATGGTGAAAACAGTTGAAAAATGCCGCCTTGAATTGGGAGACAATGGTGAAGTTGGCATTATTGTTTACATAATAATTTTTGCCGTGGGTACCGAGAATGTGTCCGTGGAAACTCCACTGATAGATCCAGATGGGGAGCGCGGCGCAGAGAAATCCCGCGGCAAACTTCAGAAGCGCTCTGAAATTGCGGGTGAAAAGAAGCGCTCCGCACATGGCGGCAAAGAGAAAATATGCCTCTTCACGCATGAGAAGAGAAACGCCCAGCACGGCTCCTGCGGCGGTGAATTTTTTCCTCTCAGCAAGAAGAAGTGAAATTGTGGCCAGAAAAACACTGGGCGTCATTTCCCATAAAAGAAGAGAATAAAAGAACAGAGGCGTACTCAAAAGCACCACGGGGGGCGGAAGGTGCCAATAGCGCCACGCCATGAAAAGCAGCAGCAAAGTCGCCGCCAGAGGAAAGAAGAGAGCTCCCCTTTCTCCGGAGAGTTTATAAAAAGGAGCGGTGAAAAAACTCAAATACTCCGGATAAAATGAATATGCCCCTCTTTCCGCAGGTATAAAATGGAATCCCCCTGTGGGAAACAATTCCGGCACCGGATGGGGGATCAGCAGACCGCCGCCGTTGGCAAAGTTCCGCATCATTATGTATTTGTTGCCGTTGTCGGTGATCCAGAGGGCACCGGGCTTCAGGGCAAAAAAGGCTCCCGCCAGCAAAAGAAAAGCCGCCCCCCAGAAAATGAGGGTGCGGCTTTTGGAGTTCACAGAGATGACCTTGATTCTCTTTTCAGCGCTTGATGTAAGCGCCGCAGCCTTCGGGGATCACATCGCCTGCAAGAGCTTCGCCTTTCCAGTCAAAGACCTGTGCTCCGGGGCAAGTGATGGGAGCGTAGGAAAGGTTGAGCAGATATCCGGAGGTTTTGAACTCAGGAACCCGCAGGGGATCCGCCACAATGGCAAGGGTGCTGTGAGGAGTGGTGCCTGTGGCACACCCCAGCTGTCCGCCGGAGTAGTCAAACTCCCAGTGGGCATTTTTCAGCCATCCGGCGTGGCGGGTGTAGAAATGGATCCAGAAACGGCAGATGGCTTCAGCTTCTTCGCTCAAATCGGCAAGTTCCACAGAAAGCATGGGGACACCTGCCATCATGGCGATGAAGTGGCGTGAAATATTCACCGGCAGCTCGTCGGCAGGCCAGTAGGCGGGATCGGCGTGGACCGGGATCCCATCCCCCAGCGCCAGACGGATCTGGGCGATGCGCCGCAAGTTGAGCAGGAAGTCAAAGGGGGCATCTCCGGCACGGAACTGGGTCCCGCAGGAGATCATCCGGGGCACGGCGTAGCTCTGGCGGAACTCGATCATGGCATCTTTTTTGCAGGCTTTGATCCGTTTTGAAAGTTCCGCGGTGAAGTTGTAACACGCCTCTGCTCTGGGAGATTCCAGATTGGGGTGGATCTGATCCAGAAAGTCCACTTTCAAACCGTCAAGATCATACTTCTTCATGAGATCTTCCATCAGATCAAGCATGGGAGAAGCTGCTTCAGGATTTTCAGGGGCAAGTTTGTAGTAGCCTTCCAGATATTCGCCGAAGATGGCACCGGGCATATTTTTCAGCTTTTCGTACATGGCGCTGTGGTCGCCGATGAGATAGGGGGCGACCCAGAGCAGATACTTCATGCCGAAGCTTTTCACATCTTCCACATGCTTTTTGAAGTCGGGGAACTTGACCGTATCCACCTGCCAGTCACCGATCTTTTCGTACCAGGTGGAAATGGTATCAGGTGAAACCCGCTTCATATCAGCGTAGCACCAGCCGTCATCCAGAATAAAGGTCTTGAAACCCAGTTCGGCGGCTTTCTTTGCGGTTTTGGTGCTCCACTCCTGGGTCAGGGCGCCGTGGACGGCATACCAGGTGCAGAAGACAGGATCCCAAACTGAACTGGGAAATTCACAGTTGATGTCCTCAAGATTTTCCCGCCACAGAGGGATCTGTTCCTGCCAGGGGCGCGCCGCAACATCGTACCAGAGTTTGAAGTCGGCGATTTTTTCAGGAGCGGAAATTTCCCAGGTGATATCGTAGCAGCCTGTTTCCTGATTCATCTTGCCGGAAAATCTGCTGTCGCAGTCGCATCCCACCAGTCCCACCGCCAGCTTGCTGATGCCGGCGGTGTTGAAAAAGACCACAAAAGGCATTCCGCGCTGGGCGGCAAAGGTGCTTTCCATGGTCCACGGAATGCGTTCACCCACAGAGGGGAGAAAACTGTGCCAGTAAGAGTGGATATCGGCAATGGAACAGGAAAATTTGACCGTTCCCTGTTTGGCGTTGCCGGTAACGACCGGGAGCATATCCCGGGCGCTTGCAGACTCAACGACTCTTTTTTCAGCAAATTGTGTTGTGATAATCATGGTGTCTTACTCTTTTCCGCAACATTTTTTGTACTTTTTGCCGCTGCCGCAGGGGCAGGGATCATTTCTGCCCACCTTGGGATCTTCGCGGTAGTAGGTGACTTGGATCTCAGGTTCAGCTTCGGGAACTTCCTGAGGGATCATTTCAGGCGCGTTTTCCATCTCCATACCTTCAGGAGTTATGACAAACTGACCTTCGGGATTCTGGGCGAACTGCTCCATGAGCTGATGCTGCATCTCAATGGGCATGGCGTTGAACATCTCTTCAAAGGACTCGTACTGATTGAGAGTCATGACGAAAAGATTTTCAGCGACCTGACGGTAGATGCGGTCCATGAGATCCTTGAAGATGTTGAAGGCTTCATTTTTGTATTCCACCAGAGGATCTTTCTGGGCGTAGACCCGCAGAGACATGCTGGAACGCAAGTTGTCCATGGCATAGAGATGCTCCTGCCAGAGCTTGTCAATGGCTTCAAGAACGGTCTGACGGCGGAGATAGTCCAGATCTTCAGCTTCATCTGAAGCGTGACTGTCAAGCCATGCGCTTTCCAGACGGTTGACGATCTGCATGGTCAGAGCCGCAGGATCATTGAGCTGTCCGGAAGCATTGATGCCCTCTGTCAGTTCCTCAGGCTTGATGTCAAGGGGGAAGATGACGCTCAGAGCGCCCGCCAGTTTGGCGGTGTCGAACTTGCCCTCTTTGGAGCCTTCAGGACGGAGTGCCGCAACATTGATGACTTCAGCTTCCACCACCTGTTCCACGATTCCGAAAAGCACATCATGGGGCTTTTCAGAGAGGAGAGCCTCCTTGCGGAGCGCGTAGATGATCTCGCGCTGCTTGTTCATCACATCGTCAAAGTCAAGGGTCCGTTTACGGATCCCGAAGTGCTGCTGCTCAACACGCCGCTGGGCAGTTTCAATGGATTTGTTGAGCCAGGGGTGCTGAAGTTCGTCCCCCTCTTCAAGTCCGAAACGTTCAAAGATCTTGATGATACGGTCTGAACCGAAAAGACGCATGAGATTGTCTTCCAGTGAGACGTAGAACTTTGAGGAACCGGGATCGCCCTGACGGGAACAGCGTCCCCGCAGCTGGCGGTCGATACGGCGGGAGTCGTGGCGGGAGCTGCCGATGACATGGAGTCCGCCCAGTTCATGGACACCGGGAGCGAGTTTGATATCGGTACCGCGTCCTGCCATGTTGGTGGCGACGGTGACGGCGCCGGGGCATCCGGCATTGGCGACGATCTCAGCCTCCCGCTGGTGGTTTTTGGCGTTGAGGACGTTGTGGGGGATCTTGCGGAGCGTAAGCATTCTTGAAAGGGTTTCAGAATCGTCCACAGAGATGGTACCCAGAAGCACCGGCTGTCCCTTTTCGTGACGCTCGATCACATCGTCAATGATGGCTTTGAATTTCTCGCGCCGGGTCTTGAAGATGGAGTCGTTGTCATCTTTACGGATGCAGGGACGGTTGGTGGGAATGGTGATCACATCCAGCTTGTAGATCTGGTGGAACTCAGCCGCTTCAGTTTCCGCAGTACCGGTCATACCGGCAAGTTTGGTATACATACGGAAATAGTTCTGGATGGTAATCGTCGCCATGGTCTGTGTTTCCTGTTCAATAGGAACATTTTCCTTGGCTTCCAGAGCCTGATGGAGTCCGTCAGAGAAGCGGCGTCCGGGCATGAGACGGCCGGTGTGTTCGTCAACGATCATGACTTTGCGGTCCTGGACCACATAGTTCACATCCTTTTCAAAGAGACAGTAGGCCTTGAGCAGCTGGGAAAGGTCGTGCAGTTTTTCGCTCTTTTCAGAGAACTGTTCCTCAAATGCCGCTTTGGCGGCGACACGCTCATCAGCAGAAAGCGCTTCATCATTTTCAATGCGGTGCAGTTCGCCGAGCAGATCGGGAACGATGAAGTCTTCAGGACTGT
>JAGBWB010000011.1 GCA_017629975.1 Lentisphaeria bacterium | reverse complement strand
CGGATATCCCTCCAACTTCTACGGCAACAGATTGCGCTGGTACAGTTGGAAAGACGGTGTTTTTGCCGTGAACAAACCCTCCAACAAACCTGTTGACAAATGGGTGGGGTTCGGACCCTTTTTCGTCCTTGAAAAAGATATGAAATACACCGTTTCTGTGAAACTGCGTAATGACAACAGGATCAAGGGCGTTTCCGTCGGTTCCATCTCTTTCCTGGATGCCAAAGGAAAAGACATCAGGACCCATCAGCTCCGTTTTTATCCCGGCGGCACCCAGGCGCATGAGTGGAAACTTTTTTCCAAAGAGTTCTACACTCCCGCCGGAGCGGTCTATGCAAGAGTCAGTTTCAACCTCTATGGTGTCCGGGAGCAGACCCTTTACTTTGATGATCTTCAAATCGTTCCCCGTCCTTACTCTGCCGTTCAGGTCAAACTGGTGGACCGTCTGCGGGATCAGCTGAAGAACTCCTGGTACAAACCCATTGACTACATAGAACGTAACCATCACGATGTGGAAACTCCCCACGTCAAGTGGATGAAAAATGCTGCATTCAAGATGCCTGAGATCCTCTTTCTGCCCATGAGCAACGGCAGCTACTCCACTCTGGAGCGCCGCTTTATCGTTGAGATGCTTCAGCGCACCGATCTTGAATACAAGATGATCCCCCTGCTGCGCCATGTTTCTTACATCAATGGCTCCGGTATCATGGGCGTTTACAGCAACACCATGGAGTCCCGCCTTGAAGCCTATACTCTTGAGCGGCTCAAAGAGGTCAAAAAGATCTCTCCTGTCGTGCTTCTGAGCGGCGTTGACTTCAAAGTCACCGGAAAAGAACTGGTTGAATTTCTCAACCGCGCTGTCAAGGGAAATTCAAAGATCTTCTTTGTCAACTGCGCCAATGTTCCTGTGAAGATTTTGGGCAAACAGCAGAAACTCAGCAGGGAGCAGCTGATGATCCCCCTGCTCCGCTGGGTTTCACCCGGAAATCTCCACAGATGGCTGAGTCTCTACGAAAAGGGCGCTGTTATTTCCACTCTGCCGGCTTCTTTCCGTTTCAACCCTGCCGTCCCCGGCGATCAGATAAGCAACCGTTATCCTGATATTATCGGCAGGGACTTTCCCTACATGGAATACACCTATCTGGCAGCGCTCCGGGTGCTGCGCCATCTCGCAGGAGCCGATGCCGGAGCCAGACTTGTTTCTGCTGTGCAGAAACAGGAAAATGTTCTTATCAAGGGTGAAAAGCTCCCCGCTGGTGCCGTGCTTAAAAACGGATACCGCTGGGCGAACGAATATTTCCCCCTGCCTGATATCAAAGTGACCGGCAATATGATCACTGTTCCTGTGAACGCTCTGCCTGAGAAGCTGAGTGTCCTTGAATTCCGTCTTGTTGACGCCGGAGGCAAGGCCCTTGACGCAGGTGCCGTTGCCGTCACCCGCGCTGCCAAAATCAATTTGGCTCTCAAAGGAGACAAAAAGTGTTTCAGACATGGTGATACCATCACCTTTACCGCTTCAGCCGCCCAGATCCCCGCCGGAATGGCGCTGCGGGTCAGGATCGAGGATAACGACCGTCGCGTGGTTTATGACCGGAAAGGGACGGGCAAAGAGTTCAAGGCGGCTTTTGTTCCTCAGAAGCCCTACGCAGCTTTCTACCGCATCATCGCAACAGTTGAGGGCGCAGGCAAGACCCCTGCAAGGGCTCTCGGCGAATTTACGGTCACTGCGCTGCCCAAAGATCCGGCGGAGCTGCTGACAGTCATGTGGCCTGCCTCTGACTCCCTCAAGTATTTCATCTACCGCCGTTACGGATATGACCAGCTTATCGTCTGGTGCCGTGACAACACCCCTGCTTTGCGGGCGCTCCGCAGTGTGGGCATAGATCCTGTGATCTATGGTATCGGTTACACCTCTTATACCAACTGGAAGACCTACAAAGATGATAAAGCCACGGCTGACCCGGTCCGTATCCCCTGCTTCTCTGACCCTGCCGCGGCAAAGAAATCTCTGGCAAACGTCAAAGAGCTGATGACAAAAAACGATCTGACATACTACGGCGTGGAACACCACTTCATCGGTGATGAGCAGTATATCGGCAGTACGGTCTGCTTCTCTGAACATTGCCTGAAAGAGTTCCGCAAAGTGCTTCAGAAAGAGTTCAAGAGCCTTGAGGCTTTGAACAAATCATGGGGCAGCGCTTTCAAGAGCTGGGAGGAAATCACTCCGCTCCAGTCCAAAGATCTTAAAGACAGGAGCAAACTCGGCAGATGGCTTGACCACAAGATCTTTATGAACAATGTCTTTGCCCATACCTATGTGGGGGGCGTCCGTCAGGCGATCAAAAATCTTCTGCCCGATTCCCGCACCGGACTTTCCGGAACCTACAACCCCGGTCCCACTTATGAGTGGAGCCAGATCATGAAACAGGCGGATTACGTCGCCTATTACAGCGGTATCCAGCGGAAACTTGCTCAGGATTTCGGCGGCAAAGATCTTTTCAGCGGTCAGTGGTACGGCGGCTATGTGCAGCCCGTTCCCAGCGAAGGCTATGCCGGTTCCCACTTCTGGCGGGGATTTCTTATCGGCGCCAATCTGTCACCCATTTACGCCCCCCGGGCTGGTATCACCGGCGACCTGAAACTGACGCCTGTACTTCAGCACTATGACAAACTGCTCACCGAATCCCGCAAGGGATTGGGCAAGCTCATCCTGAGCTCCTCCGAAGTTCCCCGCATCGCCATGCTCTATTCTCAGCGCTCCCTCTTTGCCTGCACCGGAACCATCGGCGCCAACGAGTGGCAGAACGCTATTTCCGGATGGCACGCGCTTCTGGGGGATCTGGGTATGGATTACCGCTTCATTGACAAGGAGATCCTTGAAAGCAAAGGTGTTGATGCTCAATTCAAGGTGCTGATCCTGCCCGGTGCCATTGCCCTTTCTGACAAAGAGATCGCTCAGATCGAAAACTTTGTCAAAAAAGGCGGAACCGTCATCGCAGACATGGCTCCCGGCATCTATGATGAACACGGCGCCTTGCGTCAGAAGAGCGCTTTTGCCGGTCGTTTCGGCTGCACCGCGCCGAAGATCCCTGAAGTGATCCAGGCCAAGGTTGACTTCAAAGGCAACGCTTCAGGCGTTCCTGCGGTCAAAGGGGATTTCCGGACTCTCAACGGAACAAACTCTTTCTTCCACACATCCGCTCTCGGCAAGGGAAAAATCGTGGGGATCAATCTGCTTTTGAGCGGATATCAGACTGTGACTCTGGGCGGAACCGGCGGTGAGACCGCTCAGGCGACCTCCGGCGCTGCCGCTTTCTGCCGCGCCTGGCGTACCATCGCCAAGGGCGCCCTGGTCAAGGCGGGTATTGCTCCCCATTGGGAGATCACCGACGCCAAAGGCAATGAAGCCTTTGCAGAGAGCTGCTGGCGCTCCAATGGTGACAACCATGTTCTGGGACTCCTCAAATTTGATACTGCGGTGCCGGTTATTGATCCCAAAACCGGAACTCAGATCACAGTCAAAGTTCCTGTCAAAGGACATGTTACCAATTTGCGTACCGGGAAGTATCTGGGATACACCGACAAGGTCAATGTTCTGCTCATTCCTGCAAAGGGTGAATTTTTCAGCGTGATGAAAGAGAACGTTGCCAAAGTGGCTCTCACTGCTCCGCTCAGGATCAAAGCCGGAGCGCCTTTGAGCTTCACTGCCAAAGCTGTGACTCACTCCGGCAGAAGCGCCGGAAAAGTTGTCATCCACTGGGAGTTCATTTCTCCCTCAGGCAAACGCTATGACCGCTATGCCGGGAATATCCTTTCCGGTGCAGACGGCGCGGCACAACATTCTTTCCAGAGTGCTTTCAACGATGAAAAAGGCGCATGGACTTTGAATGTCACTTGCGTCAACTCTGCAACTTCCAACTCTGTCAAGGTGACGGTGGAGTAAAAAAGAAACGGAACCGCTTTTTGAAGCGGTTCCGTGAATGATTGAAACTTGAAAAATCAGATTTACCAGCTCAGCTCATGATCCCCTGCCGGGAACTCCCCGGCGGGGGTTTTTGCTTTACAGCCGTCAGGCACATGGAGCGTCGCAGTCATCCAGAATTCATTGTGCCACCCTTCGTGCCTGCGCCAGCTGCACCGGATGGCGCCATGGGGCGTGGGGACATGTCCCTGTGCAAATCCCACTTCTGGCAGAAGAGGATCAAAAGAAAATACCCTGAAACCGGGTTCAAGGGGTTTGACACCCAGCACCGCACTCTGGAGAAAGGCCGCAGGGGAGGTGCTGAAACCGTGGCACAGACTTGCGGAACCTCCGAAACCGGCTTTCCCCTTTTTGTGGACGCCGTTTTCCCACAATGTGGGCGTTCCTGAATCCAGCATGGCGCCCCAGTGGCGTCGGATGTATGCCAGAGCGTAATGGGGAGTTCCCATTTCCTCCATGGCATCCAGAATAAATATGCTGTAATAAAGTTCAGGCGTCAAAAGTTCTCCGTCAGAGGCGGGATAACCATATTCTTTTTCAGCTCCTGCCAGCAGGGCAAGGGCATGAGTCAGGCGTCCTGTGTTGACCACGTTAAGATCTTCTCTTGCCACCCCCAGAGCTGTGAGGAGTTCCATGGAAGCTGCGGGATCTTCAAGTGAGTTGCGGAAATACCCTTTGTCATAATCAAAAAAGGTCTCTATAGTGGCATCAAGGATTTTTTGCACTGTTTCAGGGGAACAGAAAGGTTCTTCTCCCATTTTGCCGGCAAGCTGATTGAAGTGTTTGACGGCGATGATATAGGCAAAGTTCAAGAGAGAGGTGCGTTTGCCTGAAAAGGTCATGCCGTTGAGTTCAAAGGACCAGTCAAAGAAGTTCCAGTACTCAACAGGAGGGCAGAGGATGTTGTTGTCATCCAGCCATGATTGGAACTTTTCAAGCATCTTCCGCAGCTGTGGGAGGCACTCTTTAACGATTTCAATATCATCTGTATGGAGATAGTACTCCCATAATGCTCTGAGAAGCATCAATTCGCCTGAGAGGATCACATGGAAGTCGGTTTTTCCCTTTTCAAAGATCTCCTCCGCCGAAGAGGGGGCGCAGCTGGTGAACATACAGTCGGCTCTGTTTGAGGAAAAAATGAGTCTGTAAGCTCTTCTGAGGAGTCTGAGATCCCCGAACATCTTCAGACAAGTCCTGTTTTCAATGAGAAAGTCATTGCTGTAAAAAAGACGCTCCCGCCAGGGGCAGTCGGTGAAGATATCGGTGGTACAGGCTGAAAGAGTCTCCTGAGCCGTTTCCCAGAGACGGTTGAGCTGATAGTCGCCGCAGAAGAAAGTCCCCCGTTTGGCAAAGGGATAGCGGCGGTCAACACCGTTGACCCGGTGGAGCGTCACAGCCCCCTGTATGTTGCGGAATGTGAGCTGTATCATGCGGAATCCCCGGTCCATAAGGCAGCTGCCCACAGTTTGTCTTCCGGGACGCAATATGAAACGATCTGCAAACTGATAGGTGGGGTTGGTGTGGGTATGATCGGCGCGCAGACGGTCGTTCTGAAAAAGCTCCTCTTCATAGGCGATATCAACGATGGTACCTGCGGCGGCAGAAGTCACTTCAATTACAGCTGCGCCTGAGATCTCTTTGCCGAAATCCGCCACCAATGTGACGCCGCCTCCGCCGGGGGCCATCGGCAGTTCCACGGAACAGGTCCCGCCTGAGGCAAGAGCATAGAAGTTCCCCTCAGAACCGGCAGGAAGAGGGGAATGGGGTTCCTCTGTGGAGCGTTTGGCAAATGCCATATCCTGCGGATCGCAGGGAGGCACAAAGGCGCTTACCGGGATGTCAATGGGGAATCTGAGTTCTTCAAGAGGTTGCGGGATGTCCCTTGCAACCAGTTTTTTTGCACAGAGAGGGGAGTTTTCAGGGAGAGCGATACAGGTGACAAATTCATCTTTGCCCTCATAATTCATATCCCGCACTTCGGCGTATCCCGTCTGGGCGCAGTAAAAGGGACCGCCGGAGGGCCACTCTTTTGTGCAAAGCCGCATCTGCCAGGAAGTATCTGTCAAAGCAAGATCCCCTAAAGCCATCCGCAGGGCGGGCGCCACCGGCATGGAGGCCTGAGCCGGGAAATTCATACAGACACAGAGCACAGAAATAAAGTTGTTCCCCTTTCTGAGATAAGGGGCAACTTCATACTCATCGTAAAAGATCTTGAAAGGAGTTCCTCTGGCAGAGCCTCTGCCGATCTTTATTCCGTTGATCTCAAGGTAATAGCAGCTGTCACAGGCGATTTGCACAGTTACACTGCCGGGGACGGTGCCAATGTTGATCGTTTTTTCCGCCCTGAAATGACAGGGCTCAATATTTTCCGCCCCTGCCGGAGCGATCCATAAAGCTGAGTGTATCATCATCATTTTTCCTTGTGAATGCTCCGGCGCGTCAAACAACCATCAGAGCTTGATAACGCCGATGCAGTTGAAGAAGGCGAGCAGCACCAGCACCGGACACAGCCAGCGCAGAGCGGCTCCCCAGAGGATGCCGAAGGTGAAAAGATAACGCCGGTCTTTGCCGCCGTCTTTGGCTTTGAAACCTGCCAGCAGAAGCCAGAGGCTGTTGTCAAGGCTGCCGTCATTGCCTTCGCGCAGCTCTTTGAGAGCGTAGCGGCTGCCCCAAACCCACCCCACATAGATGGTGGTGGCAAGCCCCAGCATGGGCAGGATCCAGTTGCAGCAGAAACTGTCAAGCATGTCAAAGAATGAACCGGGCGCCTTGCCGTACCAGATCTTTTCCACGACCTTGCCGATGGCAGAGAGATTGCTCCAATCAGCCATGCTCAGAGCGCAGAAGACGCCGAGAAGGGAGCAGACAGCTGTGACTGTGATGACGGACCATTTACGGCTCATCTTGAATTCCCCGGAAAGGATGCTTGCCGGGGGTTCGATCAAACTGATGGCGCTGGTCAGAGCGGCAATGGCGAGCATCAGGAAAAAGAGCACGTTCCAGATGACACCCAGTCCGCCGGGGATCATATTGAATGCCGCAGGCAGCACTTTGAAAGTAAGATCCGGCCCCCCGCTTGCAGGGAATCCCATGGCGAAGACGGCGGGGAATATGGCGATACCCGCCATGACGGCGGCTAAGGTATCCAGGGCGATAACGCCGAAAGTGGCTTTGGTGATATCCGTCTTACGGCTGAGATAACTGCCGTAGGTCAGCATGATACCCATACCCAGACTGAGGGTGAAAAAGGCCTGTCCCACAGCGGCGATGATGCTTGAGGCAGTCAGTTTTGAAAGATCAGGCTCAAGGAAGAAACGCAATCCTTTGACTGCCCCCGGCAGAGTCAATCCTCTGACGATGAGGACGCACATGAGGATGAAAAGCAGAGGCATGAGCATCTTGCTCCACCTTTCGATGCCCTTGCGGACTCCGGCAAGGGAGATGCTGAGGCACGCCGCCATGAAAACAAGCTGTCCGGCGACCACGCCCCATTTCCAGTTGCCTGAGGCGTAGAGGATGGGTTTCATCACCTCATCCGCTCCCTGAATGGTGGTGAAGTTGTTGACGCCCCGGATGGAGTCGGCAATGTAGATCAACGTCCAGCCGCCGATAACGCCGTAGTAGGAAAGAAGAATGATGGGAACAAGTCCGCAGAAAAAGCCGACTGTTTTCCATCCCCAGGCAATAAACATGGCGGCAATGGCTCCCACGATCAACGCCCCGGCAGGATTTCCCGTAACCAGCATGATGACTGCACCGATCAGCAGAAGAGTGGCTGTCACCATGGTCAAGGGACTCCGGGCAGGCGCCAGAGTGGAAAAGGCTCTGACGGGGTTGGCGCCTGCGGCGCGTCCGAGGGCGATTTCAGCCATCATCAAAGGAACTCCGATCAACAATACAACCAGTATGTAGATCAGCACAAAGACGCCGCCGCCGTTGGTTCCTGTCATATAGGGGAAACGCCAGATGTTGCCCAATCCGATGGATGAACCTGCGGCGGCAAGGAGAAATCCCAGCTGTCCTGACCAGTTGTTATTGTTGTTTTCATGTTCCATAAACAGTTTATCCTTTGCTGTATGTTGAAGTCAGATAAAAAAACATCTATCTAATATAACACCTGCCGGACTTTTTTTCAACTGTTTTTCACGGGAACTTTTCATTTACTTAAAGTTATTCCTCCGTAAGCACTTGATAATCATTCTTCAATTGAGCATAGAGCTGAGGCAGATCAAAGTGCTGAAGCATTCCTGAAAGGAATACCGTTGAGCGCAGAGAGAACTCCCCTTCTGTGAATGTGGCAGGGATTTTCCTGAGTATGAGCCGGGAGACCCCGGGAATTTTCCCCATGGCGCCGCAAGCATAGGCGATCATCAATGCGGCATGTCCTGAGCCAGTCAGCGTGATATCATCATACCCGCAGGAGTTCAGCAGTGCAACAGCGCTCAGCAGGTCGCGGACTCTGCCGCCGGCAAGAGATTCCCCCATAAGGCGTCCGGAGTTGTCAAGAAAATATTCCCGTCCCATTTCAATGTGGTATTCGCCCCAGGATATACCAATTTCAGATTCAGAGATACCGATGCCCCGCATATCCAGAGCGAACACAGTTTCATCTGCGCCAACTCTGGCGCGGAGTTCCTGAAGCGCAGATTCTTCCGCCACCGCGAGAGTTGCTTTTCTGCCCTCCGGGATCAGGGAACGGGAACCGGGAAGAAGCATACTGATCCCCGCCACAGCAGGCGTGTTGTCCGTGTTCCAGACCCAGCGGCAGCAGGCGCGTTGGAGTTCCGGCTCCGTCTGCGGGCGCATGATACGGTAGTCGGGCGCTTTGGCTTCAAAGTTTTCCAGCTGAAGAGCTTTTTTCAGGAATGAGGAAATTTCATGTGAAGATGCCGTGAAAGGGCGTTTTTTCCACGCAGAATGGAAAATTTCAGGGAGGGAACGCATATTTTCCATATCGATCACCCGCCCGGAGGGGGTGACATTCCCGATTTCCGGCGGAACAGGGGTGATATCCTCAGCTTCTGCGGCATCTTCTCTGCCCATGACGCGTTTGGTGAAAAAGGCGTAGGCCGCTTCGCGGCCGTGTTTGACGAATCCGTGATTTCCTGAACCGATCCGCAGCTCAAGATCGCCGCTGCGCCCCAGAAGATCGTAGATGTGCCGGATATCGGCATGAGCCTTTTTCAACCCCCGGAGATCAATAAAGTCATTGTCCTGACCGATCAGCAGCAGGGGCTTCGGAGCGCCTGCAATGGCAAAATCCGGGCGGTCGCACCCAGCGGCGATCAATCCGGGTGGGGAACTTTCGGCATCGGTGGCAGTTTCATCCCGGAAAATCGCCCGGAGCGTATTCATGTGGCATGAGGCTGCGGAAAATCCGACCCGGTCGTCAAGTCCGTGGAGAAAATAGGTCATCTGACCGCCGCCGGAGTTGCCGGTAACGCTGACGGGACCGGGCAGGATCTCGCTCCGCATCATGAGATTGTCAATGGCGCACATGGCATCATTGACAAAAAGTGTACTCAGACTGCCCCCGTCAAGGGTGCATAAACGGCCGAGGTAGTTGTGGGCATCTGTGGGTGACAGACCGGGAGTCTCCCTGTGCTGATACATTTCCCCCTGACCGATGGGATCCACGAACATGACTCCGAAGCCTTTGCGGGCAAGTCCGAATGCCGCCATCTGATAAGCATCGCTGAACTTTCCGTTGTCGCTGTGTCCGCAAAGGAGCAGTGCCGCCGGACGGCGTTCTGTTCCCGGCAGACGCAGAAACCAGGCGGAACACCAGCGTTCTGCGGAACAGCGGAAAAGCAGCTTGTCAACCAGCACTTTGTTGGCTTCAAAACGCCCTGTTATGCGGCACTCCGGCGCCGGACGCGGGGGGAGCGCAAAATTTTCATTCAGCTTCTTGCTTACTCTTTTTATGTATCGCTCCGCATCAGAGCGGCTTTTGAGGGAATAGAGCAGAGAATCCCGTTCTGCAAAAAAGCGGGCATTGATCGCTTCATAGTGTTCGTACAAGGTACTGGAAAAAGGATGGGGGAACATTTGATAAATCCTTAAGTAAGACAATATTGGGAGCCATCTTTCTGCCGGAGCATCTTTCTTTAGGTCAACAGAAAAACGGCTCTGGAAAAAGGGCGTTTTCAGGACTCACTCATGACCATTGCTCTTGCTTCTGTGAGAGCGGACTCAGGTGTGCTGCCTCCGGCAAAAAGGGCGATATCGGCGGCAAGACAGCTCCACCGTTCCTCAAACTCAATGGAGTTGTTCGCCCGGTGGGGCGTCAGCAGTACCCGGTCCATTTTGCGGAGCGGTGAATCAGCAGACAGCGGCTCTGTTTCAAACACATCCAGGGCAAGAAAGATCTCTTTTTCCTGTGCGGCACGGATCATAGCCGCCTCATCCACCATCTGTCCCCGGGCGATGTTGACAAAAAGAGCATCTTTCTGCATGGCGGCAAAGGCCGCTTCTCCGACCTGGTGGAAGGTGGAGGCATTGTTGCCTCCGGCGAGAATGATGATTTCGTTTTGTGCAAAGGCTTCATTGAGTTCCATCTTGACGGCCCCCAGCTTTGCGGCATCTTCTGCACTCAGGTGATTGCTTACCACAGAAAGTTTGTCTGTAAAGCAGCGGAAGAGTGAGAGGATCGCTTTTCCGATCCTGCCGCAGCCGACTACGGCGACCTTGCGGTCGTGAAGGATCCGCGTCCGGGGATATTTCATCCGGGGCCATGCCTCGTTGCCTCTGGTCATATCTGCATGGTAGTCTGCAATGCGGAGCAGACTTGCCAGTACCAGCCCCAGAGTGTATTCAGCCATGGGCCGTTCACGGGAAGCTCCTGTATGGATCACAGTGATCCCTTTGCGGATGGCATGGAGATCAGCAATGTTCTGCCGTGTCCCGCCGTAAGTTGAGGCGATGAGTTTCAGATTCGGAGCGGCATCAATGACCGCTTCAGAGATAAGCATATTTACAGTATAGGGGACGATCACAGCTTCGTAATCTGCAATTTCAGCCAGAACAGCTGCCTCGTCGGTCAGCTTTCTGACGGTAACATCACAATATTTGCCGATTTCAGCTGCGGCGGCGGGATCTGCGATTTCTGCCAGAGCAAGTGTCTTTATCTTTTTCATTTTTCCACAAGGTTCCTCTTTGTGTCTCATTGGAATTTGACAAGTTCAGCCGGAGTCGGGATCATTTTCAGTTTGGCACAGAGAGTTTCCGCCTGAGAGAGACAGATCATAACTGCGGCTGTGCCATGCTGATCGTTGCGGACCCACGGATGCTCCGCATAATCTGCCCCTGATCCCGATCCCGGAGCAAGGCATCCCTTGCAGGCATTGTAGACTGAACCGTCAAGTCCGATGTAGCTCAGAAGTGCCCGGAGTCCTTTCAGGTAGATCTTGAGGAAGCGGTCGTGGTCTTTTTCAGCGATGGAGCCGTTTTTCAATCCTCTGCTGATGGCGTAAAGGATCAGGGCTGTTCCTGAGGTTTCAAGATAGCTTTCGGGCATTTCAAGAGCCTGATGCCACATGCCTGTTTCATCCTGACAGGCGGCGCATCCCTCAAGGTTTTCCCGGTATGCCTGCAAAAGTCCGGCGTATCCGGGGTGATCTTTGGGGAGATCATAAAGCATTTCAGCCAGAGCCAGCAATCCCCATCCTTCGCCCCGGCTCCAATGACTGGGAGTCAGGATGCCGCTGCCCCAGGCGTTGAATGCCTGAAAATAAAGTTTGACCGAGGGATCAAAAAGCCGGTGATGGTGACCGAGCATCTGTTTGACGGCTTCATCAATGAAGTCGGGACGGTCAAATGCCCTGCCCACCCAGACCAGAAAGGGACAGACGCCGAAAACAGTATCGATCCAGATGAAATCGTGCCACTCCGGCTGATTGGGGCGCTGAGGCCATTCAAAGATGCCATCCTGATTCCGGGGCTGTTCTGAACAGAGCATTTCGGCGGATTTGAGCAGCGTTTCCCGGGCTTCAGGCATGAGACCGCGGGAATACATGAAAGCTGTGGCATTGCCGCCGAAACGGTAGACGGTGGGGCCGTATGCCCCGCCGACGCTGGGAACTTCGCCATTGATGAAGGGCGTGAGCATCTGCCGGATCTCTTCGATCAGTTCCATATCTCCGGTGATTTTTCCCAGACGGGCCATGGCATTCATGGCAAGAGTGCCGGTATAGCTGGGATAACGCTTGATGGATTTATCAAGACTCCAAACTTGTTTTGCAATGGCAGCATAACTTTCAAACATATTCAACTCCTTAAATTTTATGTCAGGATGGATTTGATCCGAATAACTTCATAACGCGCTTTTCTGATTGTTCCGGGAGCGGGTACAGAGGAAACTTGCTTCCGGAAACAGGATCACTGTATTTTTTTCTGAAATACTTCAGCCTCCTTTTGCAGTTCCTGCTGAATGACCGGGAATTCACTTTGAGGGAAATGCCTTACCGGGCAGCTTGCACCGATAATGGCGGCAAACTTGCCGGATCTGTCAAAGACCGGAACCGATACCCTGAAGAAAATATCCGTATCAAAAGGGGAAACCGCACTCCTCTCTTCACGGCATTGTTCCAGAAAGCTGTTCAAGGCGTCTCTGGATTTCCAGAGATTGATCCCGAACTCAGAGAAGGGATACTTTTCTTCGATCCGCAATTTCACATCTTCATCTTGGGTGAATGCCAGCGCCAGCAATCCGGCGGCGCTGGCATAGGGAGGCATGATCTCGTTATTAAGGCGCTGGATAACGCCGGGGTGTTCAAAGCCGATACGGTGAGTCTGTTCTGCGCCGCATGCTCCGGCAACCGCAAAAACAGTTGTGGCACGGGGGAAAAGCCTGTTCAATTTCAAGAGGGCGTCTTCTGCGTTCCGGAAGAAGTCGGAGCGGTAGCGGCTCCGGGAGATGTGTGAAATTTCGCTTCCTACATATATGCGGCCGTTGATCTTTTCCAGAAATCCCCCGGCGACCAGAGTCCGTATCAGGTTGAAACAGGTCATAGTTTTCAGGTTTGCCATTTCAGCAAGTTCGCTCATTTTCAGGCCGTCTTTGGATGAAGCTGTGATTTTTACCAGATCCATCGCTTTAACGACAGAGCCGACCAGGTCACTGTTTGCCATTTTTTTAACCTTATGGAAGGAGATTATACATCAATGATAAAAAAATATTCAATCATAGTTATAATATACCGCAAAAAACGGGATTTTCAAGAGATGTTAAAAATAAAATTGCGGGATTTATGTAAACACTTTCCTTGAAAAACAGGGAACAACGGTTATATTGTGTATATCTTGTAAAACAATCATGGAGTTATTGATTCATGCAGAAAATCGTAGAAGAACAGACCCGTGAGATCAAAGGACACGGTTTCTTTGATTTCGGTAAAGCCGCCTATGGCACACTTGAGGTGGAACTGGATGGAAAATATGCCGAAAATATAGAACTTGTCATAGGTGAGGAAGCGCAAAATGGCATGATACTCCACACCCCCGGGTGGACAACTTTTATGATGGAGCGTTTGAAGATCACAAACGGTCATCATACCTATTTGTTCCATATTCCTGAGCATCTTCCCGCTTATGACGGACTCCCCCATCCGGCTCTGCCCCCTGAATGCGGCAGCGAGATCGCCCCTTTCAGGTATGCGGAAGTCAATCACTATTACGGCAAAGCCACACTCCGCAGAACAGTATGGTTTGGCGATTGGAACGATGAGGCCTCCCACTTTGAAAGTTCTGACAGTGATCTCAACAAGATCTGGGATTTCTGCAAGTACTCCATAAAAGCCACCAATGTTTTCGGCGTCTACATCGACGGCGAAAGAGAAAGACAGCCTTATGAGGCGGATTCCTACATCAATCAGCTGGGGCATTTCTGCTGCGACGCCAATTACAATACGGCGCGCCGCACCATGGACTTCTTTGAAAATTATCCCACATGGCCCACCGAATGGCGGCTGATCACGCCGGTTCTGGCGCAGGATTACTGGCTTTACTCCGGCGACCGTTCCCCGGTTGACCGCTGGCTCAAGTGGCTCCCCTCCCGGCTGCTGCCGGAGTTGGCTGGAGCTGACGGATTGCTCCGGGGCAACGGAAGAATACGCGATATCGTGGACTGGCCTCAGCAGGACCGGGACGGATACTGCATGAAAGAGTGCAACTTTGTCCCCAATGCCTACTATTACGGCAGCTGCCTTGCCATGTATGAACTTACTTGCGACAATAAATACAAGGCTCTTGCCGCCTCAGTCCGGAAGGAGCTCCGGAAACAGATGTGGGTCAACGGTTTCCCTGAGGATTCCCCCGGCGCCGGACATACCGCGCTTCATTCGGCGGTCTTTGCTTTGCGTTTCGGCATCGCTGAGCCAGATGAAGTTCCGGCGCTTCTTGACTTTATCGCCGGAAAAGGGATGGCATGCAGCGTCTACGGCGCCCAGTTCCTCCTTGAAGTGTGCGCCATGTATGGACTTGATGAACTTTTCTATCAACTGCTTACCGGCAAAGGCCCCCGGAGCTGGCTCAATATGATGGCACAGGGGGCAACCATTTCCATGGAATCCTGGGGCGAATGGGATAAACCTTTCCAGGATTGGACTCACGCCTGGGGCGCCGCGCCTGCCAATCTGATCCCCAGATGGCTCTGCGGCGTGCGCCCTGTAAAGCCGGGATTTGAACTTTTTACGGCGGAGCCGCTCAAAACAGCACCTGAAGAGTTCCTGCTGCGGGCGCCCACCCCCAAAGGAAGTATCACACTTGAGTTTTCAGGGAAACAGGGAAAACTTGTTGTGCCTGAGGGGACCGAAGCGCTCTATGGTGACAGGCGCCTTGCCCCGGGGAGCCACACGCTTTTGCGCTGAGAAAAACCATGAAAAAGCCTTTGCCGCAGAAAATTACGGCAGAGGCTTATTTCTTTTCAGGGAGGGCAAGTTTTTTGCGTGCTTCTTCAATTCCCCCCAGATTGTGCATGACAGAATAGCCCTGCTCTTTCAGTGTTGCCATGGCGACACCGACCCGTCTGCCGCTGCGGCAGTAGAGATAAAGAGGCGTCTTTTTGTCAGGAGCGGCAGAAGCGATGGTTTCACCGATGCGGTCATGGGGCATGTTGAGAGCGCCCGGAATGGCACCGCTCCGGAACTCTTCAGGAGTCCGGACATCAATGAGGAGTGCATTCTTTTCCATAACGACGGCGGGAGTGGAGTTGCAGCAGCAGCCTGTAGTTGTGAATAAAAGCAGACTGCACATTTTCATCAAAAAAGTTTTCATGGGTATTCTCCTTAATAAAGTTTGGATCAATGAAAGATATGTCTCTTAAAATATACTGCCATGTGAGGAAAATGCAAGCATGGAACAGATATAATCTTCTGAGTTTTATTATTGCAGAGTAAGGCAGGGGGACTCTTTTTGGCCTGAAATTACCTTGATATCCGGCAAAAAATGATTTTTTTTGATATTTTACGGAAAAATCATTTGACTTTTGCAGGAAACTGATATAAAGTATAGCATAAACCGGAACAACTGCCGTGAAAATGTTTCTGTGCCGCTGTTCCGAAAAGTGAAGTGTTTCCCAAAATTCAGTTTTAAGAAAGGTAAAGATTATGAGTACTTGGATTTGTGTCGCCATTATGGTCGTCGGTTTTATCGGTATGATCGTCTGTTCCAAAAAGCAGAAAACCAACCCTGCCATGCAGCCTGTGGCAATTCTGCTTTGCGTTGTCGTTCTTGGTGCAGCCGGTTATCTCCTCTTCCAGAAGATGGGATTCAACAGCAGCGCTTCCGTTATGGAAAGTGAACTTGCTTTCCTCGCCTCCCGCGGACACGCCGCCGGCGTTCATTTGCAGAAGGTCGCCCCTGGAAAGAAAATTCTCGTCATCGCTGAACCCAACTATGACAAGAGCCCCCAGACCCAGAACTTGATCGACATGATCAAAAAAGGTTACGGCTCTGAAGATGTCACCGTTGAAGCTCTCGTCGTTCCCGGTGCCTCCGCTGAGAACGCCATGCCCATCGAAGAACTCATGAAGGCCAAAGACTTTGATGCTGTTCTCAACAAGTACAAAGATGCCGGCATTATCATCTCTCTGGTGGGTCTTCCCCAGAATGCCGCCCGCATGGCTGCTTTCCGCAGCAAGAACGTTCCCGTCTTCTTCCTGATGAGCATCGGTATGGGAACCGGCAAATTCGTTTCCAACCAGCTTGAAAAGGGCGTGGTCGCCGGTGTGATCGTTCCCAACCCCAAGGCTGACTACGAAGCCAAGGCTCCCTCCGATCCCGCCAAGGCTTTCGCCATCCGTTTCGTCCTTGTCACCAAGGAAAATCTGGCTGCCTACAAGCAGTTCTTTGAATAATAAACTGCGGCAGAACAGTTGCGGCAGGGATGATCTCTGCCGCTCTGTGTGGTTGAAGAATGAAATTAGATACAAAGCGCCGGTCCCACCTTCAGGGACGGCGTTTTGTTTTTTCTGAGAGTCTTTTCTGATGAGCGGGGAACATACGAAGAAAACAGCTGCCGCAGGCAGGAAAAAAAGCAGTGAGCAGGAGTTTGCCTCTTCACTTTCTTCCTACCTCAACAGTGTCGGCAAACTCTCTCAGGCTGACCCAACCATGCTTCAGACACTTGCGGAGTCCATAGATGAACTTCAGTGTGAAATCGGAACGCGTCTTCTCCGTTTCGGGTTTACCGCTCTTGAATTCTGCCGGGTCCTTGAGGAGTGCCGCAGCTCCGGAACTTCGGCTGAAGACTTTTTTCTGACCTCCTCATTGAGACAGGGGGGAGCCGCGCTCCCGCTTAATCTTATTGAACAGCTCCAGCAGTGGAAAGAGGAGATCCAAAGTGCCCACAGTGCTCTTGAAGAGGCTTTCAGAAACGGGCAGGAGTGCACTGAAAAGCGGGAAAAACTTTTGCAGATCATGAGCAAATTCCGTGTCAACGGCGTTATGGCAAGAGAACTTTATCAGACTGCGGCAGGTTATACGGAACTCAATCCCGAAAATTACCGTCAGGCAGAAGAACGTTTCCTGATGAAGTCCGCCGAGATCAGGGAGTCCTTGAGTGAACTTGACGGTATGTATGCCGAACTGGAAAAACGCCACAACCGGATGGCTGAATATAATCTGCGCCTCGTCATCAGCATCGCCGGAAAGTACCGGGAGTGCAATGTCCCTCTCAATGATATCATTCAGGAGGGGAATCTGGGACTTATGGTGGCTGTGCAGCGCTTTGATGTAAAATTGGGCAACCGTTTTTCAACTTATGCCGGATGGTGGATCAAACATTACATACTCCGTGCCATTTCTGAGCAGTCCCGGGTCGTCAGGCTGCCTCTTCATATGATCCAGCTGATACAGAATATGAACCGCGCTGAACAGCGTTTTATTCAGAATGAGGGCAGAGAACCCGAAAATCATGAACTTGCCGCGCTGCTGGAAATGCCTGTGGCAAGAATCAGCGCCGTCCGGAAAATGGCATCTCAGAGCCTTTCTCTT
>JAGBWB010000158.1 GCA_017629975.1 Lentisphaeria bacterium | reverse complement strand
GTGCCGCAGCTGCGGCAGCTGCCGGGCGGTCTGTCCCGCAGCCGCGCACAGCTTTGAAGAGGGGAAACACCTTTTTGACAGGGACTCCTGTCAGGCGTGCGGCAAATGTGAAGATGTTTGTCCTGTGAGCGCATTGAAACTTTACGGCAGAGAGGTCACTGTTGAAGAGGCGCTCGCCCTTGCTCTTGAAGATCGGGATTTTTATGAAAATTCAAACGGAGGCGTCACCGTTTCAGGAGGGGAACCCCTGATGCAGAAAGAGTTTACACTCTCTCTTTTCAAAGCTCTTAAAAAAGAGAAGATCCATACCGCCCTTGATACCTGCGCTTTTGTGCCGCAGAAAACTCTTGAAGAGGCTCTTGAAGTTACCGATATGTTTCTGGTGGATTTCAAACACGCAGACGCCATGATGCATAAACGCCTTACGGGGCAATCCAATGATTTGATAAAGGCGAATCTGGAGTTCCTTTCAGCCAACGGTGCAAGAATAGAGATCCGCATTCCCTTTGTGCCGGGGTGCAATGACTCTGACGAAAATATGGAGTCCACAGGCGCTTTTCTGGGCGGACTTTGTATTGAATCTGTGAAACTGCTCCCCTATCATGCTCTGGCAAGAAACAAGTATCTGGCGCTCCGGATGCCCGACACCATGCCGGAGGCAGAATCCCCCTCAGAGGAAAAAATCTCCGCTGCCGCCGCCATCTTGCAGAAATACGGTCTGAATGCCCGCTCCGGCAGAGCCTGAGGCGGGAAAACTCCGCTGAATCCCCGCCGGCTGACTTGCAAAGAGCAGATTGGTGCTGTATATTAGATTCCGTGAGCAGGATTTTTTTTCCGTTTTACTCAAGGATGCAGAATTTATGTATGGCTCAGCTGATTTTTTCACCCTCTGCAAGATGACTTCCGGAAAAATGCGGGGAAAATGGGGAACTCTGGCAGGCGCTTCATTATGCTTTCATGTCATCATGGGCGCCGCAAATCATGCCGTGGGCGGTCTTGCCGGTATCGTGCTTGCCCCCCTTAATGCAGGCTTGGGGGCGATTCTGCTTTCCGCCATGGAGGAAAAAGAGATCAAAGTCGGAATGCTTTTCAGCAAGTTTGATGAATACGGACGCTATGTCTGGGGCGTATGGCGTCCTGCGCTTTTTACTCTGCTCTGGGGATTGCTTCTGATCATCCCCGGGCTCATTGCCTCCTTGCGGTACTCCCAGAGTCTCTACCTCATGCTTGATGATCCGTCGCTCAATGCAAAAGAAGCCATGGAGCGGAGCATTGAACTCATGAAAGGCGCCAAGATGCGGCTTTTCGGTTACGGATTGCTCTGGAGCATGGCAGTCATAGCCGTATCGCTGCTGACTCTCGGTATCGGTCTTTTGTGGCTCATTCCGTTTATTTCATGTTTTTACGCACAGTTTTTTCTGTCGCTTTGCCAGGAAAAGGGTGTTTTACTTCTTTCTTCCGCGTCTGAAAATGCGGAAAAAGAGTCTCCCGTTCAGGAATAAGGAAAGTTTTTTATGCACAACCAACGTTCATTTTTCGGCAGCATGATCCAGGAACATGCTGTGCGCCGCATCCGCGCCCTCAACGAAAAGCGCACCGCCCGGATCAATGCCTTGCAGACCCGCGCCGATGCCGAAGCCTATGTAGCCGAAGTCCGCGCCAAAGTCCGCAGCTGCTTTTCTATCTCTGAGGACCGTTCTGTTCCGGAGTCCGAACTTTGCGGCGTCATTGAAAGAGAGAAGTTCCGCATTGAAAAGATCATCTATTTCAGCCGTCCCTCCTTTGCTGTCACCGCCAATTTATATCTGCCCAACACCCCGGGAAAACATCCGGGAATCCTCTTTCTCTGCGGACACAGCGCCAACGGCAAAGGCGCTGCCGCCTATCAGGCGGGCGCTCAGAATCTGGCGCTCCAGGGCTATGTGGTGCTGGTTCCCGACCCCATCAGTCAGGGGGAACGGTGGCAGTTTGTGGATGTGCCCCACGCTCAGGGGATCAATGGTCAGTGCTGCTGTGAACACTCCATGCTGGGGCGGGGACTGCGGCTCTGCGGCGACTATTTCGGGAACTGGAGAGCCCATGATGCACTGAAAGGTCTTGACTATCTGCTTTCTCGCAGTGAAGTTGATCCTTCACGCGTCGGCGTTACCGGCAACTCAGGCGGCGGAACCCTCACCAGTTTTGTCCATGCCCTTGATGACCGCTTCACCATGGCGGCGCCCAGCTGCTACATCACCAGCTGGCGGCGGAACATTGAAAATGAATTCGGTCCCGATGTGGAGCAGATCCCGCCCCGTATTCTGGAACAGGGATGTGAAATGGGGGATCTTATCCTTGCTCAGGCGCCCCGGCCCGTTCTGCTTTTGGGGCAGAAAAACGACTTCTTTGACCACAGAGGACTTATTGAAACTTATACGCTTGCGAAAAAAGTCTATACACTTCTCGGAGCGGAAGAAAATCTGCAATATTTTATCGGCCCCACCAACCACGGATACTCCATTGAAAACCGGGAGGCGATGTATAAGTTTTTTGCCGCTCACGCCAAAGTTGAGTGCGACACTGTTGAATCCGACGCAACAGAAACTTTCAGCGACGCCCAGCTGAAATGCACCGCCACCGGGCAGCTCATTACAAGCCGCAGGGAACTTGCCACTGTTTCACAGCTTGTTTCCGCCGAAGCCGACAGAGTGACTCAGACCCGTCCGAAGCTCTCTCTGCCTTTGCTGAAAGAAAAGGTGTATCAGGCTCTGAAACTGCCGGAAAAAATTGAAGTGCCCTACTCCCGCATTCTGCGTCCCTTTTACGCCTCTTCCATCTGCGGCGAGCGCCTCACCCTTTCCCGCTTCGGTCTGGAAAGCGAAGAGGGGATCATCACCACCTTGAAGATCAACAGGGACTCCTACTTTTTCCACTTCCCCAAACTGGAAAAGCTGACCCTCTATCTTCCCCATTTGGATGCCGGAAGCGAAGTCCTCAAGATCGACCGGGACGCGGAAGAGATCTTTGCCGGGTTTGACTACCGGAACACCGGGGAGTCCCTGACCCTTACAGGTGTTCCCGGAGATGAATACCGGAAATTTTCTTCAACCTACAATCAGGAGTACCACTACGACAGCATTGAGCTTATGTTCGGCTCTTCCATGCTGGGGTGCCGTGTCCTTGACACTCTGCGCGCCATCGCCTTTATCAAGGCAAACGGCACAGAGCATCTGCACCTTATGGCGCGGGGACTGGGATGTTTCCCCGCTCTCTTTGCGGCGCTTCTTTCTGAGGATGTGGAAAGTTTGACGCTTCTGGATGCTCCTGAATCCTATTTGAGCATGGCGAAAAAACGGATCACCCGGTGGCCCCAGTCCTGTATGCTGCCCGGCGTGCTCAACTTTACCGACCTGCCTGAAATATACGATGCCGTCAGGAGCGAAAAAGCTCTTGAAATCGTCAACTTTGTCAATGAACCCATTCCTGAAGTGTAAACACTTCAAGGGGGAGGCGGCTCTTTCATATTCCGTTCAAGGGAACATGAAGGAGCCTTTTTGTCTTAAAATGAGGAAAAAAGAGGCTCCTGAACTTGAAAAAACACTGCTTTTGTGCTAATTTACTCAACAGCTCTCCGGTAAGAGGCACATTTGTTTTTTCTCAGTTGAAAAGAAAGGTCTTTCATGCATAACCAGCGATCCATATACGGCAGTATGATCCAGGAGCATGCCGTCAACCGTATGCGTGCGCTCAATGAAGCACGCACCAAACGTATTGATGCTCTCTCAAACAGAGAGGAGGCCGTAAAATATGTGGAAGATATCCGCGCCAAAGTGCAGAGCTGTTTCCCCATGCCTGCTGACAGAAGCGTCCCGGAAACGGAACTTTGCGGCGTTGTTGAAAAAGAAGGATTCCGGGTTGAAAAGATCATTTATTTCAGCCGTCCCTCCTTTCCTGTCACCGCCAATCTCTATCTGCCTGACACGCCGGGAAAACATCCGGGCGTCCTCTTTCTCTGCGGACACAGCGGCGATGGCAAGGCTTGTGAAACCTATCAGCGGGCAGCTCAGAATCTGGTGCTGCAAGGATATGTTGTGCTGCTGGTTGACCCTGTGAGTCAGGGCGAAAGAAAGCAGTTTCTCGATGTCCCCAATGCCAAACACATCCAAGGCTGCACATCGGAACACACCATGATGGGCAAACAGCTGCGGCTCTGCGGGGAATTTCTGGGCGCATGGCGGGCATACGATGCACTCAGAGGTTTGGATTATCTTCTTTCACGCAGTGAAGTGGATCCGGAACGCATCGGCATTACCGGGAACTCCGGCGGCGGCACCATGACCGCCTTTGTGCAGGCCCTTGACAGCCGCTTCACCATGGCGGCGCCCAGCTGTTATATCACCAGCTGGCAGCGGAACTTTGAAAACGAACTGGTCGCCGACGCCGAACAGATGGTTCCGGGGATCCTGGGAAAAGGATGTGAAATGGGGGATCTGATCCTTGCTTATGCCCCCCGCCCGGTGCTGCTTCTGGGGCAGAAAAACGACTTCTTTGACGCCCGGGGATTGAAAGAAACCTTTGAAAACGCCCGTAAAGTTTACAAACTTCTGGGGGCAGAGGAAAATTTGCAGTTCTTCATCGGCCCCACCGATCACGGATACTCCGTTGAAAACCGGGAGGCGATGTATCAATTTTTCGGAACCCATGCCGGGAGATCCGCTGCCGGTGAGAGTGAGGCGGTGAAAGTGCTTGCTCCCCAGGAGACTTTCTGTACCGCTTCAGGACAGCTTCTGACCAGCCGCAGCGAACTTGCAACTCTGCACAAACTTCTTGAAAGATCCCTCCTTGAAATGGCTGAGTCAAGAAAAAAACTTTCCGCCGCGGAACTGAAAGAGGCAATGGCAGAACTTCTGGGACTCCCCCGGGAGATCCCCTTGCCCTACTGCCGCCATCTTCCCCCCATCAGCTGCCCTTCCATAACCCCGGAGCGCTCCGTTTTTTCCCGCTTCGGCATTGAACCGGAACCGGGCGTTTTCGGCACTCTGAAGATCAATGCACCCCAGGCGTACCGGCATTTCCCGGCACTTGAGAAAATGACCCTCTATCTGCCCCATCTGGATGCGGGGAGCGAGGTCCTCAAATATGACCGCGATCCGGAAGAGATCATGGCAGGATTTGATTTCCGCAACATGGGCGAATCTCTGGCACAGACCGGCAGTTTCGGCAGTGAATACCGCAAATTCTGCACCGTTTTCAATCAGGACTATCACTATGACGGCATTGAACTCATGTTCGGTTCATCCATGGCGGCGCGCCGGGTGCTGGATGTGCTGAGTGCGGTTGAATATGCAAAATCTGCGGGCGTTCAGCATCTGCACCTTATTGCCCGGGGGCAGGGTGTGGTTCCCGGGATCCTTGCGGCGCTGCTCTCTGAAAAAATTGAATCTGTCACCTTGCACGATGCTCCTGTATCATGGATCTCCATGGTTCAGAAACGCGTCACCGCATGGCCCCAGTCCTGCATGGTGCCGGGTGTCCTTAAAATCACTGACCTGCCCGAAATTTATGAAACGGTCGGCAAGGAAAAAGATTTGAATATCGTCAACTTTGTCAACGAACCCATTCCTGAAGTATAAAGGATCTTTGAAAATGAATAATTCTGTCAATTTGCCCAAACCCTTTTTCGTTTCCATCATTCCCCATTTTCCGGGGGAGGAGGAGTATCTTGCTCAACTGATCGCTGAACGTTTCAAAAAGACCGGCATCACCGATTATGCCATGAGCTTTCCTCTCCATCCCCAGGGGGATGATATCTATGATAAGGTGAAGATCCAGAAAGAGACTTTCCGCAAACTGAAAGCTCTGCTTGCCGGTGAAAAAGAGATCCGTCTGGGTATCCTTTTCCAGACCACTCTGGGACACGGCGGATACTGGAACCTTGCCCCCCAGTGCGGCATCGAGGCTGATAAGATCCTTAAAGCCGACGGCTCTGAAACCCACCGCTGCTGCCCTCTGGATCAGAGATTTCTGGACTACATTTACAACTGCATCACAACGCTTTGCGAAGAGAGACCTGCCTTCACCCTCGGCGATGATGATATGCGGATGTTTGACGGAACCTGTTACTGCGACCGCCATGTGAAGATGGTTTCTGAAATGCTGGGCAAAGAATACACCCGGCAGGAGCTGGCTGACGCTATCGCCAATGCCGCCCCCCATGATCCTGTTGCCGTTGCCTTTGAAAAGGCTCAGGTGAAGGCAATGGAAAAACTCTCCCAAGCCATGCGTAAAGCCATTGATTCCGTTGATCCTTCCATTTCCTGCGGGTGCTGTATCGTTTCCACCCGCTACGATTACGCGGAAATGGAAACCCGGGTCCTTGCCGGGGGAACGGAGCCTTTCCTGCGGATCAGCAACGCCTATTATCTTGAAGGCGCCCCCAAGGAAGAGGTGTGGCGCAACGCCTCCACCGGATTTCAGGTGGTCAACGCCCGCAAGTGGGGATTCAAACTCCTTGATGAATCCGACACCTGTCCCCACAACCGTTACAGCAAATCCGCCCGCACCATGCATCAGCACATTACAAGCGGACTCCTTATGGGGCTTGACGGCGGCAAACTGTGGCTGGATCAGGGCGCATATCCCCTGCGTGAAGTTTCCCGCCCCTATGAAAAGATCCTGAGTGAAAACCAGTATTTCTACCGTCAGGTGCTCCATATCCGCAAAAACTGGACTCCGGCGGGCGGTGTTGTCCATGTGCCTGCTCTTGACAGAGAGCCTTACCCGGTCAGAGGACAATATTTCTTCAACGGAGGCGACTGGAACAGCTGCTGCTTCGGCAAGACGGGATTCCCGGTCCGTTATGAAGATACCGCTTTCAAAGGGGGCATCTCTCTTTTGAGCGGCGGACAGAGTGACTATTACACCGATGAAGAGATCCGTGAAATGCTTTCAGGCGCCGCTCTGATCGACGGTGCCGCCGCAGTGAAACTGACGGCGCGGGGATTCGGCGCCATGATGGGCGCTGAAGCTCTTGAAACTGCTCCCCGGGGCAGTGTGGAAGTCCAGAAGAGCACCGGCATCAGAATGGGATTCCTTGCCGCCAACAATACCCCTGTGCTGAAAGCTCTCCCCGGAAGTGAAGTTTTGAGCGAAGTCTTCTTCTCCCAGTACAAAGGGGGCAGCTCGGAGTTCACCATGCCGGGCAGCACCTTTTTCACCAACGCCGCAGGGGGCAAAGTGATCGTTACTGCCATGAACATCAAAGAGTGGCATTATATGCACGTTCTCAATCCCGGCAGAAAGGAACAGTACACAGAGTTTCTCCGGCGGCTCGGCGGCGTTCCCTGCTATCTCCTTGAGCAGCAGGATGCCCGCATCAACTGCGGCTTCATGCCCGACGGCGCTTTGGTCTGCGCTGTTTTCAACTATTCCGCCGACCCCCTCAAGATCAGGCTCGCTGTTGAAAAAGCACCCCGGCAGATGGAGCGGCTCTCCTCCTGCGGCATGTGGGAGCCCATCGCTTTCTATGCCGACGGAAATGTGGTTGAAACCGCCTGTCAGCAGGAAACGGGTACTGTCGGTATCTACCGGCTCAGCTGAATGATATTTTAATGATGACAAGGAATATAAAATCATGAGTGAAGAAAAAGTCAAAGTTATTCCCTGGGAGTATGGCGCGAAAGAGGCCTCTTTCGCCGACCGCCGTTATTTTGAAACAGAGTACGGCGTTTATCCTTATGCGGCAAAGATCCCCGCCAATCAGGAGGAACACCGCTGTATGCGGGATTCTGTCATCCGCCGGGTGCGCCTCAGCGCCGGACTTGAACCGGGGGTGGAGTTCCTTCCGCTTGAACCCAAAGTGACCGCTCCCCGCAACGTTGACGGTGTCACCATCACCGATGTTGAGATCCAGACCCTGCCGGGACTGCGGCTGACCGGAAACTTTTTCACCCCTGAAAAGTTCACCGGCAAACTCCCCGCCATTCTCTGTCCCCACGGACACTGGAACAAAGGCAGAGTCGATCACAAACCCACAGGCGGCGTCATCATGCGCTGCATGGAGCTTGCCCGGCTGGGTTTTGCCGTCTTTGCCTATGATATGATCGGCTACAACGACAACAACGACATGCCCCACCGTTGGCAAAAAGAACCCCTCCTTGAGGCCTATTTCAACGGTGTTTCACCTTTCGGACTCCAGACTGCCAACAGTATGCGGGCGGTGGATTTCATCGCCTCCCATCCCGCTGTTGATCCTTCGCGCATCGGCTGCACCGGCGCTTCAGGCGGCGGCTCCCAGACCTGGTTCATCGGTTTGCTGGATCCCCGGATCAAGGTCGTCTGCCCTGTCTGTATGCTCTCTCTCCACTTTATGGGGGGATGCACCTGTGAAGAGGGACCTCTGCTCCGCACCCGGGGGCTGACCAGTTTTGACATGGTGGCAGCTATTGCGCCCCGTCCCATACTGCTCCCCGGCGTCACCGGTGACTGGACCAACCTCAATCCTGATTATGAAGTTCCCAAGCTGAAAGAGATCTATAAACTCTACCATGCCGAAGAGAATGTGGAAAGTTTCTTCTATGATGACGGTCACAACTACAATCAGCGCACCCGTCAGCATGTTTACGCCTGGTTTGTCCGCCAGCTTCAGGGCAGGGATGCCGGGGAGATCATCCCTGAAAGCACCGACAAGGTTCCCGCTCCTGAACAGCTGTGGCACGGCGGCGTGAAACCCGCAGAACCTACGGAAGAAACTTTCAAAAAGTCCTATGAACAGCTGAAAAAGGTCTATACCGCTTCTGCCTTTGATTTCGGCGGCGATTTTCTGCTCTGGCAGAACAGCAGGACCGATATCCTGCGCCAGATGCTTGAAAGCGATAAAACCACCTCAGATGTGGTGTTCCGCGTCACCCACGGCAACTGGAAGCTGCCCGGGGGCGAAGCCTGGGCCATGGTGGTTTCCCGCCGTGAAACCGGGGAAATCATCAATACCTTCCGCTTGAGACCCGCTCATGCCATGGATTCAGAGAATGCCATTTGCTACCCTGTGGAAAAGGAGTGCATGGAGTTTTTCAACGACGGCGGAAAAACCGCTGTCACCGATGAACTTTTCAAGCTCAATGCCCATACCTACCTTGCGGAACTTTTCGCCACCGGCGCCACGGCGGCAAATGTGAATAATCCTGCCCGGAACGATGATGATCCTCTGGATGCCGCCTGCAATGACTCCTACTTCTGTATGCGTGTTCAGGATATCATCACCTCTGTGGTGCTGCTCAAAGAGCGGAAATACAAAAACATCACCCTGGCAGGTATCCCTGCCAATGCCCCTGCTGTTCTGGCGGCGTCTGCACTTCTGGGATGCCGTACTGTGGTGGATCTTTCCGGTGTTGATGAATCCTGCTGGAATGAAAAGTTCAACTATCAGCCCCTCATGGGAAAACTGGGCGGACTCAAAGGTCTGGCTCTGCTCAATGTGCGGCGCAACGTGATCTTCTGCGGTGTTGCAGGCGAGCTGAAAGAGGCTCTTCAGGCTCACAATGCCAATATCTCTGACAAAACTCTCATGGAGCTTCTTTGATGGGATACGGCAAAATCTTTCTCAACGCGATCCTCGCCGGACTTTTCATCGGTATTGCGGGAACCGTCTGCATGGCGGTTCCCAATCCGGTCATGGGGGCGTTCCTCTTCGGATTCGGTCTGCTGACCATTGTAAGCTACGGCTTCAAACTCTATACTGGCGCCATCGGATATCTTGCGGTACAGGGGAAGAATACGCCCCGGTACCTCCTTGAGCTTTTCCTCATCTGGACGGGGAACCTTGCCGGATGTTTCGCCGTGGGGCAGCTGGTGCGTCAGACCCGGAGCTTTCCCGGTTTTGCAGAGAGAGTCTCCGCCGTCTGCGCCGCCAAGGCGGGGGATTCAGTTACAAGCTGGCTGATCCTTTCCTTTTTCTGCGGCATCCTCATGTATACGGCAGTAGAGACTTTCAAGCGCAAAGATGAACTGGATGCCGTTGTCCGGGTCCCTGTGCTCTTTCTCTGCGTGGCGATCTTTATCCTGAGCGGATTTGAACACTGTATCGCCAACATGTACTACTTTTCCGCCGCCGATGCCTGGAGCTGGAAGGCTCTCGGCGCCATCGGTGTCATGACCCTGGGGAACTCCCTCGGCGGAATGCTGCTGCCCTTTGCAGGACATGTCAGAAGATCATGAATTATGACTCTGCTTTTGATGCCTTGAGTGAAAAGCTCAAGGCGCTTTTGCTCAACTCCGGAGCAGGGCACGACTACGACCATACCCTGCGGGTGCTGAAAAACGCCGAACTGCTCCTTGCAGAAGAGCCGGGGGCAGACAGGGAAGTGCTCCGCTTTGCCGCCTTGCTCCATGATTGCGCCCGCCCTGAGGAGCACGCCTCCAAAGGGCAGGTATGCCATGCTCAGAGAGGAGCCGTCATCGCAGCTCAGCTTCTGGCTGAAGCAAATATGGATGAGCCATTCTGCGCCGCCGTTGCCGCCGCCGTCCGGAGCCACCGCTATCGGGACGGCATCGTGCCCCATACCCCTGAGGGGAAGATCCTTTACGATGCTGACAAACTGGATTCACTGGGCGCCGTGGGGCTGGGCAGAGCCTTTCTCTTTGCCGGAGCCTGCGGGGCAAGGGTCCACAATACTCCGGAAGAGGCTCTTGGCAATGAGGCTTACGGCCCTGAAGATACGGCTTACAGGGAGTATCTGGTAAAACTCCGCCATCTTCCCGGTGCCATGCTGACCCCTGCGGGGCGCCGTATGGGAGCGGAGCGGCTCAGATTCATGGAAACTTTTTTTGAACAGCTCAATGAAGAGGTTTACGGGAACTGAACCTTTGTAAAAACTTCTTTTTCAGGCAAAATAGTTGCCTTGACAATTGAAAAAATCCTCTCTTCAAAGTATATTATGAAAATGTGAGTTTTTAATTCAGAAGGGGAAAATCAATGAAACGTGTGCTTTCAATACAGGATATTTCATGTCTGGGAAAATGTTCGCTGACAGTGGCACTTCCGGTGATTTCTGCGGCAGGTATTGAGACTGCCATTATGCCGACTGCGATGCTTTCGGTCCATACCTGGTTCAAATCCTTTACATTTCACGATTTGACCGATGAGATCATGCCTGTATGCAAAAACTGGAAAGAGCATAACTTTGAGTTTGACGGCATTTCTACCGGCTATCTGGGTTCGTTCCGTCAGATCGAACTGGTTGAAGAAGCATTTGCCATGTTCAACAAACCGGGAATGCTCAAACTGGTGGATCCCGTTCTGGGAGACAACGGCAAGTTTTATGTGGGATTTGACAGCGCTTTTGCCAAACGTATGGCCCATCTTTGCGGTAAGGCGGATGTGATCGTTCCCAATCTGACTGAAGTTGCAGCCATGCTGGGGGAAGAATACTGCGGGAGCGGCTATGATGAGAAGTATATCCGTGAAAGACTCAAACGGCTTGCCGGGCTGGGATGTCCCAATGTGGTCATCACCGGCGTCAGTTACGAAAAAGGCAGATACGGTGTCGCGGCATGGAACGCCGAAAAAGAGGAGTATTCCACCTATTTCGGCGAGGAACAGCCGGGAACGTTCCATGGTACGGGAGATCTCTTTTCCGCGGCGCTTTTTGCGGCACTGATCCGCGAGCAGAATATGGCTCAGGCTTTGGAAACGGCCGTTGAATTTACCGTTGAGTCGATCCGCATGACTTTGCAGAATCCTGACCATGTCCCCTATGGGGTTGAGTTTGAGCGCGCCATCCCCTGTCTGCTTGGAAAACTTAATTTGATTTGAAATAACGAAAGAGTGATGTAACTATGCTTTTAACCGGATATCCTGTTGTTAAAGGAACCTTTGAAGATCCCACGCTCCGTCTTGCCGCCGATGAAATTTCTGCCCTCTGCCGGAAAAGGTTTCAGCGGGCAGGCTCCTGGAGCGTTGTGTTTGAAAAGGATGGCGCTCTGCCTTCATTTGAGGTCAGATTCAAAGAGTCTGTGCTGACCGTCGCCGGTCCTGATGCCGTTGAAATTCTCTACGGCGTCTACGACTTTGCCGAAAAGATACTGGGCTATTTTTTCTATGAACCCGGCAGGGATCTGCTCAACGGCTCCGGCGATGTGGAAATTTCTGAGGGCGTCGTGATCCCTGCCCGGAAGGTTCCTTTCAAGGTGCGCGGATTCATTCAGGAGTATCCTTTTAATGAAGACTCCCCCCTCCTTGCCGACTGGATGGCGAAAAACAAACTGAACTTCCTCAATGTCTGGATGAAATACTATGACGGTCTGGATGCCCGGGGAAGGGAGGCGTTCCGGATCCGGGGCGTTGAGATCCAGAGCGGTCATCACAACTTTGACTACTGGATCCCCGCTCAGAAGTACTACAAAGAGCATCCCGAATTTTTTGCCGAAGTCAACGGGACCCGCATCAAACCTGAAAAAGATGAAAATGCTCTGCTGCTGGGAAAACAGCTCTGCACCACCAACAAAGAACTGCGTAAAGAGATCGTCAAAAACATGGTTGAGTACATCGGGAAAAATCCTGAACTCAAATCTGTGGGCTTGACCCCCAATGACGGTTTCGGCTGGTGCGAATGTGAGGAGTGTTCCAAATTTTACGACAAGAGCAAACACGGCGAACTCTATTCACTTTCCTCCCACGTCTACATCGCCGACCGCATCTATCACAACATGGTGCAGGATGTGGCTGGGCAGCTGGCTCAATACAGACCCGATCTTGACCTCTACTTCTGCGCTTACATCAACTACTGCCGCCCCTCTGAAGGCTTCAAACTGACCCCGAATCTGACGGTGATGATGGCTCCCTACTGGCGCTGCATCAACCACAGGATCGACGAAAAGTGTCCCATCAATTCCCGCTATGCCGCTGATATCAAGGCATGGTGCGATTGCAAGGAAGGGGGCAAAGTGGTGATCTATGAGTATTTCATGGGAGTGAACTTCTATCTCTCTCTGCCCCAGATTTTCCACCGCACCATTTTCCAGGAGTGCGCTTATTATGAATCCATCGGTGTGGACGGCATTGCCACTCAGTTCCACCCGCCCCACTGGAGCGTTTACGGCTTGAACTTCATCGCCATGGCAAAGGCGCTCCGGGGTGAAAAGGAGGAAGAGGCTGTGCCTCAGATGATGAAGGCGCTTTTCGGAGATGATGCCGCCGAAGCCGAGGCATTTTATGAACACATGCGGCACATCACAACTTCCGCAGGCCCCTGCCATGTGACCTATCCCTACGCGCTTTTCAGCCGTACAGAGCTTGGTCCTTATGCCAAAGCTGTGGAGCTTGCCGAAGCCCTCAAAGCCAAAGCGCCCCTGTGCAAACTCCGCCGGGAACTGCGTATCTGGACCGAGTATCTCTACCGCTACAAGGCGCTTTTTGACGCTTTCCACGCCGGATGTGCCGGGATCCCTGAGATCGACCATCTGCTGAGCTGGATCCACTCCCACAGAGATACCCACGTCTTTGTCCACAACCGTTTTGATGTCTACTTTGAAGCGTGGCGTACAGCCATCCGGAAAGGGAAGGAGTATCTTCACTTCAATCTGGATTGGGAAGATGACTATATCCGTCAGCACCGGAACTTTTTGAACGGAAAATAAACAATGCCCCACCGATTTCCGCCTCATGAAAAGCAATCCCGGGTCATGATCCGGGAGTTTGAAGGGGATCTCTGCCCCTTTGACGGCGAACTGCTGCAAACCCGCCTCGCCGGGTGTTTTCTTGCCGCAGGACTCCGGGAGTCGGCGGATCTGCCCAGGGATATCGTGCTGGCTGTGGAGTATACGCTCCGCAACGCCCCCCGCAGCGAACTCGTTTTCGGACGGGGGGAGCTTGAGCGGGCTGTGACAAGACTCCTTGAAGAGATCGGGTTCCCCGAAGTCGCAAAACTTTACCGGGCAGGCACCGGAACTGAAAACGAACTCTTTGTCACTCCGGAACGGAACACTTTGAGCGAAATGCTCAGAGGACATCTGGGGGTGACAGGGGAGCTTTTCAACAAGGTCATAGACAGGATCATAGATGCCGCCGGGAAATTGGAGATCCGGCGGGCGCCTGCCCATCTCTTTCTGGAACTGGCGCGCTATTATGAAAGACTCCTTGAGCTTGAAAGCGTCCACTGCGCCGTGGAACGGACTCCTGAGATCACCCTTTCAAGAAGCGCCATTGCCGCCATGCTTCCTGATGACGCCCGGGCGCTGTGCGATGCCGGAGTCCTGAAAATCAACGGTGTGACCACTCTTTTCCCTTGCGTCCACCTCCTTTTTTTCATGGAGGAGTTCGCAAAGCTCCATCACCTTGCCACCCCCGTGACCGAACTTGAAATAGAGCCTTTTCTCTACGATGCCGGGAGCATCCTTGCCGGGGTCCAGAAGCTGATGGAGTCCCGACTCAACTGCACTTTGCCTGTGGTGCTGACCGTGCCTGACATGTTTGACTTCATCGCCGCCTACGCCGACGGCGACAGAGAGAAATCCGGAAACCTTGCCGCCGAACTGGGAAGAGTGCTCTGCACCTCTTTTGAACGGGGCGTCTATAAACTCAATTTCAACTGAAGAAGAAATATGCTCAACTACCTGCAAATAGACAACTACGCGCTCATTGAACACTCTGAAGTGGAGTTCTTCCCCGGATTCAATGTGATCACCGGGGAGTCCGGTGCGGGTAAATCCATCATGCTGGGGGCGCTCTCTTTTCTCACCGGTGAACGGACCGGGCAGAATGTGCTGCGTACCGGCGCCTCACGGTGCAGTGTCAGTGCCGTTTTTACAGTTCCTGAAGCACTCCGGGAAGAGGTGGGGAAACTTCTGGATGAATCCGGAATTGAATTTGACCCCCTTTCAGGTGAGCTCTCTCTGCGCCGGGTCATGACTTCAAGCGGCTCCCGGCAGTTTGCCAACGACCAGCCCTGTTCGGCAAAGTTGTCAGGCGCCCTTGCCGCTTTTCTCATTGACCGCCAGAAGGTCAATGAACAGCTCTCTTTGCAGCAGCCTGCAAGGCAGCTTGAACTCCTTGACCGCTGCGCGGGAACTGTGGAGCTGCGGGAAAAATGCGCCGCACTCTGTGCCTCTTTGCGGGAGATCTGCCGGGAGGAGGAGGAGTTCAGAGAGAATCTGCCCTCCGCCGCCGAAGCCGACCGGCTTAAACTGATGCTGGATGAAATCAACGCCGTCAACCCGGAACCGGGAGAGGATGAAACTCTGGCAGACAAGTTCCGCATGGCGTCAAACGCCAGAGAGATCATCGGCATCTCTGAAGGACTTGTTCAATTGCTTTCTGAGTCTGAAAACTCCATCGCAGACCTTATGGGGACTGTCTACCGCAAGCTGGATGACCTGAGCCGTCTGGGGGCGTCATGTGACGGACTTTCTCAGGAGTGCACCGTCATTCAGGAGGGGATCGAACAGCTGGGACGGGAACTTTCAGATCTCTCTTCAAAAGTTGATCTTGACCCCGAAGAGCTCGCCTCCATTGAAAACCGCATGGGCGATATCTTTACCCTCAAGCGCCGTTACGGTCCCTCCCTTGAAGAGCTCTTTGCCAACCGGGACCGCGCCGCTGAAGAGCTGGCGCGTTACAACGCCGCCGCCGCCACAGCTGCGGCGTTTGCCGCCCGCATTGCCCATACCCGGGAGGAGCTTGAAAAACTCTGTCAGGAGCTTTCAAATCAGCGGAAAAAAGCCGCCGGAGGATTCCTTTCCCAAATTGAGGAAAAGCTGAGATCCCTGGGGTTCGGCAAGTGCCGCTTTGAGGCGGAGTTCACCCCCTGCGAACCCGGCCCCGCCGGAGCGGACAGATTTGAAATGCTCTTTTCTGCCAATGCAGGTTCCCAGGTGCTCCCTTTGAGAAAGATCGCAAGTTCAGGCGAACTTTCAAGATTGATGCTGGGGTTGAAAACCGTCCTTGCCGATGCAGATGATGTCCCCACTGTGATCTTTGATGAAATAGATATGAACATCGGCGGCGAAACTGCCAATGCCGTAGGCGAAGAACTGCACAATCTGGGCAGAAGCCGTCAGATCATTTCCATATCCCATCTGGCACAGGTGGCGGCGCGGGCGGATCATCACTTCAAGGTTTCCAAGAGCGCAGACGAAGGAAGCGTCCGAAGTTGCGTGGAGCTGCTGAAAGACCCTGAGCCTGAGATCGCACGGATGCTGGGCAACACTTCCGCCGCCCGGAAACATGCCAAAGAGCTGCTGAAAGAGCTCCGCAGAGATTGAAAACCGCCCGGAGCCTTTTATTCTCCCGGAAATCCCCGGGGAAAAAGCGCCTTTCAACTTGACAAAATCCGGAATGCGTGCTAATTTACAACAGTATCAGAAGTGTTGGAGCCATTTATCTGAAACGGAGTAATTTACAAGGTGGTCTTATGAGGTTTCTTTGCTGTTTTATATTGCTTTTTGTGTCGGTGCATCTTGCCGGGGAAGCGCCCCGGGATGAGGTGAACCGCCTGAAAAGACAGCTGGAGCAGCAGCAGCGGGAACTGGAGCGTTTGACGGGACTCCTTGCTGAAAAAGAAGGTCAGCTGAGGAAACTCCGGGTCTGGATGAGCAATATCAGCGCCGACGGCCGTCTTGTTTCCGTTTCCGAGCGTGAACAGCGGCTGCTCCATGGGTTGAAGATCCTCTCTGAAGCCTCAGGAAATATGGTTCTTCAGACCATCTCTCTTGCCGAACAGCTCCGTCCCCGGCTCAATGCGCTCCCCATCGCCTCCGCCGACCGTGTCCGTCTGGTCATGGCACTTGAAGATCTTGAACGTACTGCCGCAAGGGTCAACGCCATCGCCGATACCGCCTCTGCAAAGGAGGATGCGCTTTTGAAAGATGTCCGCGTGACAGCTGTGAAATACGGACTCAATATGGCGGTGCTTTCGGCAGGGGCTTTGCAGGGGATCTTTCCCGGTATGATTTTTGTGACATCAGACGGCAGAAACCGGCTCCGGGTGGTTGAGACCCGCGCTCTGATTTCAGGGGCGGTTCCCGTGACAGGGGAGCTCCGGAATCTGATGCCCGGGACGAGAGTCCGCCTTGAAATCACCCGGAAAGCTCCCGGCACGGTCAGATAATGACCGCTTCTTTTTCCGGAACGGGCGAAAAAAAGCTCTCTTTATCAAAGGAATACTCTTGAAAAATCCTTCTTTTCATGGTATAGTATAACTGTACTTTTACACGTTAACACCAAGGAGAAAATCTTATGAAAATCGGTTTGAGCAGTTACAGCCTTTCCCGCGCTATTGCCAGCGGTCAGCTGGGTATTCTTGAAGCTATCGACTGGATCGCCAACGCAGGCGGCGAACACATGGAAGTCGTCCCCGGCGGCGCCTGGGACAGCCATACCCCCGGACTGCCTGAGAAACTTGCCGCCCGCGCCAAAGAGGCCGGGATCGATCTTTCCAGCTACACCATCGGCGCCAACTTTGTCAACGATGACGCCGACGCCCGTGCCCGGGAGGTCGCCCGCGTCAAGGGCGAAGTGGATATCGCCGCCCGTCTGGGGGTGAAATTCATGCGTTACGATGCCGGATGGCGCGCCATTCCCGACAGCACTCTTGAGAACTTTGAAAAGGATCTTCCCCTTGTGGCTGACTGCTGCCGCGAAGTGGCTGCTTATGCCGCTCAGTTCGGCATCACATGCAGCGTGGAAAACCACGGATATCACTTCCAGAACTGCGAGCGCGTCCGCCGTCTGGTCAACATGGTGAATCTGCCCAATTACAAGACCACTCTTGATGTGGGCAACTTCCTCTGCGCCGACGGTGATCCTGTGGCATCTGTCCGCACCAATATCGACATCGCCTCTTTCATCCACTTCAAGGACTTCTTCCGCCGCACCGCCGGTAATCCTCCTGTGGGCGAGGGCTGGAGCCGCACCCGCGCCGGACACTTCCTGCGCGCCACCGTTATCGGTCACGGCAGCGTTGAGCTGGTGCCCATCGTCAAGATCATCAAGGAATCCGGTTACGACGGTTATGTTTCCATTGAATTTGAGGGCAAAGAGGATTGTCTCTGGGCCTGCAAAGTGAGCCTTGACAACGCCCGGAAACTTTTTGCTGAGGCGTGATCCATCATGGACGAAGAACTTGACCCTCAAGTCAAGCTCAAACTGCTTGAAGCCGCCCGCGCCGCAGAACCTGAGATCCCCAATGTCAAAAAGGGGATCGGATGCGGCGCTGCGGCGCTCATCGCCGGAGCCCTTTTCGGAATCTTTTTTGCCAGTTTTTTCACTCAGCTGACGACCGGTGAAAGGATCTCCATGGCCATTGGCACAGCCTTTATCGCCGCCATTATCACAGGTGGTATCGCGGC
>JAGBWB010000157.1 GCA_017629975.1 Lentisphaeria bacterium | reverse complement strand
ACATGAAAGAGGGGAGCGTTTATATTTCTGAAAACGGCGCTCTTCCTGAGAACTTCTGCGAAAGCGCCTGGGGAACGTTGAGTCCCTTTGTAAAAATTCTTGCTCAGGGCGGCGGAAACTTCTACAACGGCTGGATGAAAGATCCTGAATCAGCACTTCTTTCGTGCAATGACGGATTCCGTCCGGTCAGCTTTCTTGTGGAAACGGTCAAAGAATAAAAGTTTTTCTGCCCCTGAACTTGAAAAAAGTTCAGGAAAGGTTTATATTAAGACATTACATCTCACATTATAAAACAAGGAGAAAAAAATGTCACTTCCCGTTTACAAAAGTGCTGAAGAATGCCGTTATGACATTATCAGTCTGGGCGAGATCATGCTCCGCCTTGATCCCGGCGATGACCGTATCCACACCACCCGTACTTTCCGCGCCTGGGAAGGCGGCGGCGAATACAATGTCGCCCGCGGTCTGCGCCGCTGTTTCGGACTCCGCGCCGGTGTTGTCACAGCTTTCGCAGACAACCCCGTAGGCAGACTGATCGAAGACTTCATTCTTCAGGGCGGAGTTGACACCTCTCTCATCCGCTGGGTTCCCTTTGACGGTATCGGCAAAGCTGCCCGTAACGGTCTCAACTTCACTGAGCGCGGTTTCGGACTCCGGGGCGCCAAGGGCTGCTCTGACCGCGGTCACACGGCGGTTTCACAGCTGAAAGAGGGAGATATTGACTGGGAATACATCTTCGGCAAACTGGGTGTCCGCCACTTCCATACCGGCGGTATCTTCGCCGCTCTTTCTGAAACGACTCCCGGCGTTGTCCTTGAAGCACTCAAGGTTGCCAAGAAATATGGAACCATCACCAGTTACGACCTCAATTACCGTCCCTCTCTCTGGAAAAGCATCGGCGGACAGAAACGCGCCTGCGAAGTCAACCGTGAGATCGCCCCTTACGTTGATGTGATGATCGGTAATGAAGAGGACTTCACCGCCGCTCTCGGCTTTGAAGTCAAGGGCACCAATGCCGCATTGAGCACTCTGCCTGTGGATTCTTTCAAAGCTATGATCGGTCAGGTCGTTGAAGCCTATCCCAATTTCAAAGTGGTTGCCACTACGCTCCGCACCGTCAAAACCGCCTCCATCAACGACTGGGGCGCCATTGCCTGGTGCAACGGCGAATTTGCTCAGGCGATCCAGCGTGACGGATTGGAGATCCTTGACCGCGTGGGCGGCGGCGACAGTTTTGCCTCCGGTCTGGTCTACGGACTCATGACCTACAAAGATCTTGACAGAGCTGTCAACTGCGGTGCTGCCCACGGCGCTCTTGCCATGACCACCCCCGGCGATACCTCCATGGCTCTTCTGCCCGAGGTCGAAAAGCTCATGGGCGGCGGAAGTGCCCGCGTTGACCGCTGATAAAAAACTTTCAGCAGCTCCAGAGGAAAGAACAAAACAGTTCTTTCCTCTTTTTTCTTTTAAACGCAATAAAAAACCTCTCTGTGCCGGCAACGGGAGCGTTCATCCGGCACAGAGAGGCGGTAGGGGGCTTTTCAGTGATTACATTGTCCGGTATCCCCGGCACACCTGCCGGAGATTTTCTGCACTGCTTCGGCAGGTGCTGAAAGTTCACGGGTCAGCCAGTTGCTGTTCCGGGCAGTGAAGAAAGCATAAATGGGGATCCAGCTCAGCAGAAAGAGGTTATAAACGGTGTAAAGGACCGCCCAAACACTGTTGAGTACGGAAACACGTTTGGCGTAGATCATAGCGGGGATCAAAGCGCCGATAAAACCTATAACGGCGCCGTAATACAAAGCGTGGAAAATTCCACCAGGAGAAAACCGGCAAAACATGTCCGCCATGACCGGCAGAGAAATAATGGGCATTACAGTTCCCAGAACCAGCGCTCCCAGATGAAAGGCGAATCCCGCCCAGGCAAATGAGAAACGGACTTTTTTGAAAAAGTGGATCGTCATCAGCAGATTTTCACGGACATCACTCCTGAGCCAGCGGAGCAGCATCTTGCAGAAACGTCCGTAGGTATAAGGAATGCAGGTGGCGGCAACAGCGTTGCTCTGAAATGTCACTTTGTAACCGTGACGGAGTATCATGGTCGCTATGGCACGGTCTTCACCGATATTGGCAGGTGCCCCGAGAAATGTCTGCCGGAGCCACTGATCAATGAAAGGCATGACGATACTTTTGCGGTAGGCGCTCAATGCCCCCGGAGTACACATGACACAGCCGATAAGACTCTGGGCGGATCGGATGATCTCAAATCCGAACATAAACCCCACATCCATCATCCGGGGGATCATGCCGTCTGCAAGGTTTTTGATCCTGATATTTCCGGCAACTCCGCCGATCTCAGGCTCGTTAAAGGCGGAAACAATGTTCCGCAAACTGTCGCGGGTAACGATGGAATCGCTGTCAACCGTCACAACGATATCAAATTTTGCCATGTGGAATCCGCGATAAAGGGCATGTTTTTTACCGCCGTTCTTCAAAAGGTCAAGAGAGACGATCCGCCCGGCAGAACGGTTTTCTGCATACCGGATCCACTCCATCGTGTCATCTTTTGACCCATCGTTGATGGCGATGATCTGAAGTTTCTCTGCCGGATAATCCGATTCAAGCAGACTGAAAAGAGTCTCTGCCACATGTTCGCCCTCATTGTAAGCGGGAACGATGACTGTGCATCCCGGCAATTCTTTGTCATCAAGGGCCGGAGCGTTCCGGTAGAGAGAAGCGCACACAGCTCCGAAAAGGATATAAAGCAACATAAATAAAGAGACAGCAGTAAAGAAAAATCCCTGCCAGGGCATCACTTCGGTACTGCCTGAAATCTCCCAGGTGCAGAAAAAACAAGCAACGATACCGCCTGCCGCACACCAGAGCAGAGCGGCAATGATCTTATCTTTGAGTGTCTCTGAACTCTTCATAATAAAAACAGAACTCCTCTTCACGCAAATTTCCTCATCTTCTCCTTAACTCATGTGTATAATGTAGCACCTTATTATTACCGGAAAATAGTCTCTTTTTACACTTTTTGGTTATCTTTTCATATTTTATTCGTTCTTATATCAGTCAATTTGAGGAAGATAAGCCCATTCGCCCCAATTTCCAGCCCCCGGAGTATACATTTGCATTAGTCGGGAAAACGGTGTATAGTATACCTGTGTCAAGTGAAGCTGTGCTGTCATAGGGAGAGGAGACCTTTGACATAAAAGAGGAGACTTTATGAAAATACTTGTTATAGAGGATGATAAGAAAACAGCAGATTTCCTGCTGAAAGCCCTCAAAGAGTCAGGATATACCACCATTTATGCCGCCGACGGAAGAGCTGGTCTCATGACCGCCAAAACAGAAACCTTTGATCTGGCAATCATTGATTTGATGCTGCCTCTTGTTGACGGATTCACTGTCATTGAAAATATCCGTCAGGCGCAGATACAGGTTCCCATTATTATATTGAGTGCAAAAAATGCTCTTGAAGATAAAGTACGCGCACTTCACTCCGGCGGCGATCTCTATCTGGAAAAACCCTTTTCAGTTACCGAACTTCTTGCCAATATTCAGGCCCAGCTCCGCCGTTCAACCATGAGCGCCGAACCCACAAGCCTTACAGTTGCCGATCTGACCATCAATCTGCTGACCCGCAAAGTGGTCCGCAACGGCGAAAAAATCGACCTTCCCCCCAGAGAATATGATCTGCTGGAGTATCTTATGAGAAACAGCGGCAGAGTCGTCACCAAGACCATGATCATGGAACATGTCTGGGAATACAACTTTGATCCCCAGACCAATGTGGTTGAAACCCGCATATACAAGCTCAGAGAGAAGGTGGATAAACCCTTTGAAAGAGAGCTGATCCATACCGTCCGGGGCATCGGTTACATTCTGGAATAAAGCAATGTTCCGCAACTCCCTGAAAACCCGTCTTGCGCTGAGTTACGCTCTTTTGTTCTTTGTGTCATGCCTTATCATCATGACTCTTTGCTCCTATCTGGTCTACCAGCTGCTCAACAATGCTTACGATGCCAATGCGGAGCGGATCGCCAGAAGAAGTGCGGAGCTCCATCTGCTGGGCAGACGCACAGGAAGTTTCAACGAGATCCTGCCCGGCAGTGCTTTTCCGGAGGAAGAAAGGAAACTCCTTGAGCAAAAGTTCCCCGGTATGACTATACTCTTTACCGGATACCGTTTCGGCGGTTCCAGCCCTGAGGAGAAAAAACGCTATTATACGGCATTTGCTCTT
>JAGBWB010000156.1 GCA_017629975.1 Lentisphaeria bacterium | reverse complement strand
GTCAGAACTTCTGAACTTCAGAAATTATTTTTCGATCTCAAGTTCCACATCCTTGATGACCGTGACCGGCTTCTGCTTGCAATCCCATTTCCAGTTCACAAGCATGATGATCTGTGCTTTGGCAGCTCCGGGAGCAAAAGAACCGGCAGTCATGTTGTACTTGGAAAAACCTTTGGCAGTACCTTTGAGTTCAACTCCCTGACCGGGGGTGAGATTTCTGAAACCGCCTGTATACATGTATCCGCCGCCGGTGTGGGCACGGACAACCGTTCCGGCAGGAATATCTTTGCCGACAGGATTTTTGAACTGAAGCTCAATTTCCTGACCTTTGGCAGTAATCTTGGAGGGAGTCAGCAAATCATAGTTGGGCAGATCGGAAAGATCTTTCTTCGCATTAAGAGCAACAGCATAAACCCCGGGAGTCCAGAGAGGATTGGCTTTAATAACCATCACCTTGTCGCCTGCCTTGACCGGCTTGACGACAGTCGTTTCAGAACCGGGACGGGCATTGACCATATGGGCGTCAATCACCCTGCCCTGCTTGTCAAAAAGTTTAAAACCCAAATAAGTGGGAGCCGCTTCACCGGAAAGCATCTTCACCTCAGCTTCCAATTTGTAAACTTTTCCGGGGACGACATCGAACATCTTGACTGAGTGCAAACCCGCAGGGCCCGTTACTTCCATAACGTCTTTCTCTTTACCGATCCATTTGACGGCACTGCTTTTCTGCCAGTCAGAGGCGTTTTCAAGTTTGTATTCAACACCGTCAGCAAAAAGAGAACCGCTCAAAGCGGCAACTGACACAACAGCGGCAAAAAATTTTTTCATCGTTTATTCTCCTGTTTTTCTCTCCGGAATAAGCTCGCTTTATCCCGTTCAACAGTGAATATAGCACTTTTTTTTATTTTTTTCAAGACCTTTGCTAAAAAAATTGAAAAAACTTCTTCGGCGTGCTATATTATGAAACGACAAAGATATGTTTGTTTACTTTATTAACAAAGGACGCTCCCAATGGATCAGCAATTTAATTATTTGCAGAAGCTGCCGGATGAATCAGGGAACCTGATCAGAGGACTTCAGCTTATTCAGGCGACGGAGGGTTATGTCTCCGATGAAGCCATCCGTGCCGCAGCAGAGTATTTTCATCAGACTCCCGTAGAGGTGGAAGGAGTTCTGACTTTCTACGCGCAATTCAAGCGCGTGAAACCGGGACGCTTCAAAATTGCTGTCTGTGACGGGACCGCCTGCCATATCAAAGGCGCCCCCCTGATCCAGGAGTGGATCAGACAGGCTATCGGCGTTGCCCCCGGTGAAACCGATGCCGAAGGCCGTTTCTCGGTTGAAGCTGTGGCATGCCTCGGCTGCTGCAGTCTTGCCCCCGTTATGAGCATCAACGGCAGGGTTTACGGAAAACTTGACCGCCGGGAACTCAACCGGATCCTCAAGGAGTACAAAGACAAATGAATCCTGATATCAAATTTTTCCGGGTCGGTGTTGCCAGCTGCGGTATTGCAGCCGGAGGTGCCGAAGTCCGTTCCAAACTGGAATCTGCAAGCACAGTTCCTGTGATCGGCGTGGGCTGTATCGGACACTGTTACGCCGAACCTGTCGTTGAAGCAGTTCTCAATGACGGAAGCTCCGTCTTTTACAGCGAAGTCAAAGCAACCGACAAGGCAATAAACAACATCATTGAACTGGGAAGCGAAAACCGCTTTGAGGTTGCTCCGGTCAGAAAATCAAAAGAGCTTGTCAAGGTACTGGCCCTGGCAGGTAAAGTTGACCCTGTGAACTTTGATGACTATGTTGCCAACGGCGGTTACGAAGGTCTGAAAAAAGCACTGACCATGAAACCTGAAGAGGTGGTCAACGAAGTAAAACTCTCCGGCTTGCGCGGACGCGGAGGCGGCGGATTCCCCACCGGAAACAAATGGAGTTTCCTTGCCGCAAAACAGGCTGATGAAAAAATCGTCGTCTGCAACGCTGACGAGGGCGACCCCGGTGCCTTTATGGACCGCGCCCTTATGGAAAGCGTTCCCCATCAGGTTCTTGAAGGTATGCTCATTGCGGCTTACGCCACCGGCGCCACCAAACTTTTCATCTACTGCCGCGCCGAATATCCTCTGGCGATCAAGAACATTTCCGCAGCTATTGCTCAGATTTATGACAACAAGCTCAATGTTTTTGCCGACCGGGAACTTGAGATCGTTATCAAAGAAGGTGCAGGCGCCTTTGTCTGCGGAGAAGAGACCGCTTTGATCGCTTCTCTTGAAGGCCGCCGCGGCCAGCCCCGGTTCCGTCCCCCCTTCCCCACGGACAGCGGCTACAAAGGTTATCCCACCATGATCAACAATGTGGAGACCTTCGGAAATGTGCCTCTGATCCTCAGAGAGGGCGGAGCAGCCTTTGCCTCAGTCGGAACAGAAGGCAGCAAAGGAACCAAGATCTTTGCTCTTGCAGGCGACTTGAAGTACCCCGGACTTGTAGAAGTCCCCATGGGAACCACGTTGAATGAAATCGTCTTTGACATCGGCGGAGCAGACCGTTCCGTGGTCAAGGCTGTCCAGACCGGCGGTCCCTCCGGCGGTTGTATTCCTGTTGAACTTTTTGACACCCCTGTTGACTATGACTCACTGCGCGCCCTGGGCGCCATCATGGGTTCCGGCGGTATGATCGTTGTAGGCAATGACCGCTGCATGGTGGAAACAGCCCGTTATTTTCTGGACTTCACCCACAAAGAAAGCTGCGGTAAATGCACCTTCTGCCGGGTGGGGACCATGCGGATGTTTGAGATCCTTGAGCGTATTACCGCCGGTAAGGGAACTGAAGAAGATCTTGCAATGCTTGAAGATCTCGGTCCCAAAATCAAAGCAGGGTCACTTTGCGGCCTCGGCCAGACGGCTCCCAATCCCGTATTGGCAACATTGCGTTTCTACCGCAAAGAGTATGAGGAACACGTCAGGGAACACCGTTGCGCGGCTTTACAGTGCAATGCTTTTGTGGATCTGGCACTGGAACAATCCAAATGTATCAAGTGCAAACTCTGCATCAAAACCTGCCCCGTGGGCGCTATCGGTGATGACTTTGTGATCGACAATGAAAAATGCACCCGCTGCAACAGCTGTGCCGATGTTTGCCCCAAAGGGGCGATCAAACGTGTGGCGAAAGGAACGAAATAATCATGAGTATTGAATTCATTCTGGATAACCGTCAGGTCACTGCTGAACCCGGCGAAACCATACTGGATGTGGCACGGAAAAACGGGATCGAGATCCCCACTTTGTGCCGCGATGAAAGAGTCAGCAAAACAACCAGCTGCTTTGTCTGTGTTGTGAAAGATCTTAAAACAGGGAAATTTCTCCCCTCCTGTTCTGCCTGTCCTGCTCCGGGACAGAATATCGACTCCTCTTCTGAAGAGGTGAAAGATATGCGCAGAACTGCGCTGAATCTGCTTCTGAGCGAACATGCAGGAGACTGCGAAGCCCCCTGCACCCTTGCCTGTCCGGCACATGCCTCTGTTGAAGAGTATGTCCGTGCCGGCAAAAACGGCGACTTCATGGGAGCGCTCAAGATCATCAAACAGCGTATCCCCCTGCCCCTTTCCATCGGCAGAGTCTGCCCCCGTTTCTGCGAAAAGCAGTGCCGCCGCAACGTTTACGGCGAACCTGTGGCGATCAACGAATTCAAACGCACCGCCGCCGACATCTGCTATGATGAGTATATGGAAGAGCTCCCTGCCCTCTCCGGCAAAAAGGTCGCCATCGTTGGCGGCGGTCCTGCGGGACTTTCTGCGGCTTACTACCTGCGTTTGGGCGGCATTGCTCCTGTGATCTTTGAAGCAATGC
>JAGBWB010000155.1 GCA_017629975.1 Lentisphaeria bacterium | reverse complement strand
TTAAAATATTGCAAAAAACAGATGGTTTAGTTGATGTAGGACCATATGGTGAAAATGAAACAATATTTACTTTTAGTAGAGGTGTAGTTGGAGTTGTAAAAAAGAAAGGTTTAATAAAAAAATATTCAACTGAAATGTTAAATATTTTCAGCAAATTTATTCAGTTTTCTTGAAAGCAAAGCATAATTTTCTGAAAAAAAACCGGATTTCAAATGTCAGAGATTGCATTTTTGACAAGAGGGGTGTAAATTATACATTATCTTTGATATTTAATGAGTTATTAAGGAAAAAAATATCTATGTGTATCGCCTGGCCCATGTGCATAAAAGAAGTGCTCCCCGGCAAAGAGTGTATTGCTGAACTTGACGGAATTTCCCGCAAAGTAAGTTTGCGGCTTCTTGACGGAGTTCAAGCCGGAGATCATGTCCTTGTCCACGCCGGCTATGCCATTGAAAAAATAGATCCTGCCGCTGCTCAGGAACAGCTCAATATCATGGAAGAATTGAAACAGAATATAACTTCAAAAAATTGAAAGAAATTTTTTGTGGATTTGAAAAGTGCCAATTTCTGGCGCTCAGCCCTTGCAGAAAAGGCGGCGTCATGCGCTCCGGCAATACGGATCATGGAGGTATGCGGAACACATACCCATGCCATTGCACGGCATAATCTGCGCGCCCTTCTGCCTGAAAGTGTCACTTTGATCTCAGGCCCCGGATGCCCTGTCTGCGTTGCGGGAGCGGCTTTCATAGAAAAGATCCGCCGTCTGCTCCGGGAAGGAGTGACCGTTGCGATTTTCGGAGATCTGCTGCGGATCCCCGGGCAGTTCGGAACCCTTGCCGGTGAAAAGAATCTGCGTATCGTTTACTCCCCTGCCGATGCCCTGACCTATGCCCTTGCCAATCCCCGGCAAAAGGTCGTTTTCGCCGCTGTGGGTTTCGCCCCCACGTTGAGTGCCGCGGCGGCGCTGATGGCTGATCTTGAAACGCAGAAGTGTGATAACTTTTCTCTTCTGTCGGACTTCAAAGAGATCCGGGGGGTATTATCCTCCCTTTGCAGCAGTTCATCTCTTTCCGCGCTTCTGCTGCCGGGGCATGTGGCAAGCGTCACAGGCGTTGAACACTTTTCCGGTCTTCCTGTGCCGGGGATCGTTTCAGGATTTGAAGCAGAAAATATTCTCCACTCTCTCTATCTGCTGCTTCAGGCTCTTGCGGAAGGGAAAAAGGATTTTCTCAGCAACAACTATCCTCAGGCGGTCAGCGCCAAAGGAAATCAGGCGGCGCAGAAATTGATTGACCGTTACTTTACAATTTCCTCAAGCTCCTGGCGCGGACTGGGAGAAATCCCGGAAAGCGGCAGAATCCTCAAAGATGAATTTGCCCGCCTTGATGCCTCAAAACTCTACTCCTTTGACGGTATTACTTTTAAAGAAGATCCCGACTGCCGCTGCGGCGAGGTCATCGCAGGGACAGCTTTTCCTGAAAGCTGCCCCCTTTTCGGCGGCAGATGCACGCCGGAAAATCCTGTTGGCGCCTGTATGGCAAGCAGCGAGGGCAGCTGCGCCGCGGCTTTTATCTATGGAGACCGCCAATGAATCCCATTATCTCACTTGCCCACGGCGGAGGGGGAACTCTTCAAAACGATCTTATCAGAGAAGAGATCCTGAAACGCTTTTCCGATCCTCTTCTTGCGCCGCTCCCTGACGGGGCGGTGACGCCCGAAGGAATCGTTTTTTCCAGTGACAGTTTTGTTGTCACTCCCCGCTTTTTCAAAGGGGGCGATATCGGCAAACTGGCAGTTACAGGAACAGTCAACGACATTCTCATGGCAGGGGGGATCCCCCGCTATCTGAGCTGCAGCCTCATCATTGAAGAGGGGTTGACTCTTGAGGAGCTGGGCAGGATCCTTGACTCCATGAAAGAAACCGCTTCTTTCTGTCATGTTTCCATCGTTACGGGAGATACCAAAGTCGTTCCCCGGGGCGCCGGTGACGGCGTTTATATCAACACTTCAGGGATCGGTTTCAAACGCAGCGGCATGAGACTTGGAGCAGAGCGCATCGGAGCCGGCGATAAAATCATTGTCAGCGGCGCCGCCGGTGAACACGGCTTGAGCATTCTGGCTGAACGTTACGGCCTTGAGAGCGGCTCCCTCGCCAGCGACTGCGCCTTTCTCGGCGAAGCTGTGGAAGTACTTTTCAAAACCGCAGGCGACGGACTCAAATTCATGCGCGACGCCACCCGCGGCGGCGTCTGGGGCATCGTAAAAGAGATCTTTGAAAATGCGCCCGCCGGAGCGATCCTTGATGAAGAAGCGCTCCCTGTCACTCCTGTTGCTGCCGCAGTGTCAAAACTTCTCGGTGTAGATCCCGGTTTTGCCGCCTGCGAAGGCTGTTTTGCCGCCGTTGTTTCCGCGGAATCGGCAGAGGAGTGCGTTGCCGCCTTGAGAGAACTCCCGGGGTGCCGCCGCGCCGCCGTCATCGGCAGCGCCGCCGGGAATCCGGGGGAAACCGTTCTGAAAAACAGCTGGGGTGCTTTGAGGGAACTGAAAACACCCGCAGGCGACCAGTTGCCGCGGATCTGCTGAAAGAAAGATGAGGAACTGATTCAAATGCACGAACTTGCGATTGCCTCCTCTCTGGCAGAGAGTCTGATAAAATATATGAAAGAGAATGCCGTCAGGGTCACTGCGGCACATTTGTGCGTCGGTCCCTTTTCGGGGATCGATCCTGAGGCGCTCAACTTCGCCTGGGAACCGGCTGTTGCCAATTTTCCCGGAAGCGGATTGGAAAAGTGCCGTCTGGTGATCCGGATGGCAAAGGTAAAACACAGCTGCCGTGAATGC
>JAGBWB010000154.1 GCA_017629975.1 Lentisphaeria bacterium | reverse complement strand
GCCATCACTCCACCCGTTTTGTGTAAAATACAGATTTATTTCATCCAAATTGCCGCTGAAAGAAATTTTGCTCTCCGTATCCCGTCTTTCAGTTTCGCGTATTTCTCCGGGTGAAAAAGGTTCTGTCAATGCTTTTATGATCTGCGGATACAAAACTTCTCCGGTGTTTTTTAACAATTCATCTCTGGTGTGAGCTGAAAATGCGCCCGGATAAACAGCGACCCGCGGCATGACAACGCCATGGATCCGGGCAACTTTCCGGGCTTGCTCTGTAAATCCCGGAGCAGCGATCATCACTGACGGTATCCCTGAATATTCTGCGGCAATACATGACCCCATTTCTTTCGGAGTACAAAGTCCACACCCTCCATTGCCGGAAATGACAGCATCAATTTTCAGACGCTTCAAATTACGGATAAAATCATCTTTCTGCTGCCGTATAACTCCAGGTCCGGGCCACGGACCTGCCGAACCGATTTCATTCAAAACATAAATTTTTGCCTCCGGATAATCTCTCAAAATCAATCTTTTCAGCTCCGGATGGGTGACAGAAGCCATAAAACTGCCGCCGACAATCGCAATATTTTTGCCCTTGAGCGTGGTAAGCCGCGGCGATTGTCTGATTGCTCTTACACTGCTTTTCCCCACAGGAGATAAAACGCTCTCTTGCCTCAAGGAAGAAGTTCCAGGCAATTTACACACTCCTGATTCATCACAATCTTCCGCTCCCCGGATATTCTGCATGCAGCAGAGAAGAGACAATAAGACCAATGTCGTGTAAAATTTAAACATACCCCATCCCCTTAAACTCAGAATTACATACATATAACGTTTTCAGAGATAAATATATTGCAGCCGAATGCAAAAAAAAACGGCAGGATATAACTCCAGCCGCCCCGCAAAGAAAAAGTGTCACTCTGTATCAAACATCTTTTTTCCGGTCTTACATAAAGGAACTGAAAACTTTGTGCAACATAATTCACACAAAGAGTCTGCACGCTTTACGCGTTTCTTTATCAGGCACAGTGTAAGAAATCGTCCACTGTCCATTTGGGTCTGAATAGAGAAACGCACCCTGAACATATCCGCACCAGTCCTCCTCCTGAAAGGGGTAGACGCGGAAAAAACTCAGAAGCGCAATAAGAATGATGTCATGGGTTGCAAGGATCACATTCTTCTTTTCAAATTCAGTGCCGGTCAGAAAATCAGCAAGTCCGCCGGCAAAATCTTTCAGATCGATCATTGACGGAGCTTTGCCCGTTGCGTAATAAGTCCTGAGCAACTGAGAAAGAGTGTTGTTTTCAACAGATACGCCAAGCATTTCCGGAGGTGAAAACATAGCCGTATCGTGGAGCTGGGGAAACTTCGCGATCAAAGGCTCTTCCTCACAGAGTTCTCCCCCCTTTATGAGCGCCTGAACTGTCTGGATCGTCCGTTTCCGGGGAGAAGCACCGAAACACACCTCTTTCATGCCTTTGAGAAACCTGCCGCACTCCACGGCATAATCCCACCCCTCCGCAGTAAGTCCGGGGTCAAGATTGCCATTTTGCAGAGATTCACGGTAAGAGTGCCTCAGCAGCAGAACAGTTTTTCCGGCACTCTCAGAAAGAGAGGGGATCTCTTTGAAAGAGATGATTTCTTTATTTACATTGATCATAGCTTATCCACAAATCCATTCGTTTTCAGTTGTTCCTCTTTTAATATACCACACAAATACAGAAAAAACAAATTTCTCAGTCACGGACAAACAGAGAGTGCAGAAACAATAAAATACTCTCTTTTTTCAAGAAAATACTTGTAAATAACGTTGAAATGCAGTACATTTTGTCAATGACTTACTTTCACATATAAGGACGGACTTTTCCGCTGATATCATGGCTGCAATCAGAAAAATGGACCTTACGCAGGGGGTTATCCCGCTCCAGCTCATCAAGTTTATGACTCCCCTTGCCATCACCTTTGTCACCCAGATCCTTTTTCACACCACAGATGTGATCGTGGTAGGCCGTTTCGCAAAAAATGCGGAACACGCCGTGGCAGCAATCGGCAGTTCCGCACCGGTTGTCAGTATCCTGATGACGGTTTTTCTGGGAATGGGAGCAGGCGTCAGCGCTGTGGTTTCCCGTTTTATGGGGGCAAAGGATTACAAAAATGTGAGCCGCACGGTCCACTCCTCCATCGTATTGGGATTATTGTGCGGTGTCTTTATTCTGATCACCGGACTTCTTTTCGGCAGAAACGCTTTTGAACTGCTCCGCGTTCCGCAAGCCATCATGGAGGACACCCTTGCCTATTTCAGGGTGGTCCTCTGGGGGCTCCCGGCGGTTGTGATCTACGCTTTCGGATGCTGTGTCCTGCGTTCTGTGGGCAGACCCAACGTGCCTATGGTGATCCTTTGTACTTCAGGAGTTGTCAATGTGGTGCTCAACATCATCCTTGTGACCTGCTTTGATATGGAAATACTGGGGGTGGCTTATGCCACGGTCACAGCGCAGCTGCTCTCTCTTGTCCTTATATTGGGAACACTTCACAGATCCCGCGGCGCTTACAGATTCCTTTTCGGGAAATTGTTCCGGATCGATTTTTCCATTCTGGGGAAAGTCTGCTACAACGGATTCCCCGCAGGAATTCAGAGCGGATGTTTTGCCATATCCAATCTGCTTGTTGTCCACGCCAACAATGACTTCGGCCCCGGCGCCATTGCCGCAACCTCCGTTGTCGGTTTTGCCGCAGGGGGATTGATCAACAGCATTGCCAATGCCCAGCATCAGACCGCCATCACATTTACAGGACAAAACTCAGGCGCAAAGAATAAAACCAGGATCCTGAAAGGACTTTTCTGGAACCTGGGCTATGCCATTTTCATCGGAACACTCCTTGGATGGCTTGCCTTTTTCACCCTGGATCTCTGGCTCCCTTGGTGCGTCAGGAATCCCAGCAGAGAATTGCTGGAGTTTTCCCATATCAGAGCGGCATTGCTGCTGCTGCCGGGATTTCTTTTCATGGTCCTTGATGTGCTCGCAGGCACTTTGCGGGGACTGGGGTATTCGGTTCTCCCCACAACAATTTCCATTTTCGGGATCTGCTGTTTCAGAGTCTTCTGGGTCTTCTGTCTCTTCCCGTTTTTCTCAAAGAAATATTGGATATTGATTTTGAATTTTCCCGCCTCCTATATTCTCACCTCTGCCATTCTGGGAGTGGCATTATTTATCGCGTTGAAAAAGATTCCCCCTTCATCCGGGAAATCATAAAATAATTTTGCAGGAGATAAGTTTATGAACCACCAGTGTATTGCAGATGAACTCCAACAACAGATCGACTCCGGACTTATTCAGGGCGGGGTCGTCTGCACCAGTTTCAACGAAGAACCTGTTGCTCTGGGAATGCAGACCGAAAATATACCCATGAGTGCCGACTCCCGCTTTGATATCGCCTCTGTGGGGAAAGTTTTCACAGCCTCCTGCACAGCTTTGCTTTATTTGCAGGGCAAAATTGACATTGATGCACCCTTTACAGAATATCTGCCCGAACATAAACTGGGGAAAAATTGCAACATCACCATCAGGGATCTGGCGGCACACGCAAGCGGATTTGACAATTCAAAAACCTATTGCAGCGCCGATCAAAAGGAATTCATGCAGAAAATCTGCGAATGGATGCCCGCCAATCCCCGCCGGACCTCTTTTATTTACTCCTGCGGGAATTACGCTCTTCTGGGGAAGATCCTCAATAAAGTCACCTCCCTTGATCTGAACGCACTGGCAGACAAGTTACTGTGGCAGCCTCTGGGTATGACACACACGACCTGGAACGCTCCGGGCGCAGGCCCCTTTGAAGTGCTGCACCATCATCCCACCCGCCCCTGCGGCGAACACAATGATGAAACCTGCTTTCAGGCAGGGATCCCTCTGGGGAACGGTTCTGTTTTTTCCACGGCAAAGGATATGTATCTCTACCTGAAAGATATCATTGAAAGAAAACATTTCCCTGCGGCTTATTACGAACTTATTGAAAAGGCAGAATTTACGCATGACGGACATTGCCGCTCCTTCGGCTGGGATATGAGTCCCGGCGGATGTCCTGCGGGGCTTTCTGAAAAGACGATCCACCACACCGGCTGGACCGGTCAGAGCATTTTTGCAGACCCTCAAACCGGATTTTGCGGTGCAGTCCTCACTTCACGCCTCGGAAATTGGCTCGAAGCCAAAAAAAGCAGAATGAGAGTCGTTGAAAGAATACTCCAGGAGCATTCACATTAAGATGAGAATGGGAAAAATTTTCCCCGGATCCTTTTTCATAGACTTGACTGATTGCACCATACAGAAATAAAGAAAGAGATAAAAATGAGTGATATGCCTCTTCACGACAAAGATTCCGGAGCAAAACCGGCTAAACTCTGCACCATCAGAAAAATAACCGGCTTTTCTCTTTTGATTGCCGGAGTCCTTTCAGCAGCAATCTCTTATTACATATTATTTTTCACCCAGACTCCCATTCCGGGAGACATGCCCCTGACATATAATCCGGCACCTGAAAAAAAGGATTTCAAGATAACTGTTTTCGGCGACTGGATGCTTGCTTCAGGCCCTCTTGACAAGATTGCCCAAAAAGCTGATAAAGACGGTTCCGTCTTCGCCGTCTGTCTCGGGGATTTTGTCAAACACGCCAAGATCCCTCTCATGAAACTGGCAGTTGAGTCGTTTCAGAAAAAATTCAAGATCCCTGTTTATGCGACTCCCGGAAATCACGATATTTACACGCCGGAAGATGCGGCGGCGTTCAGCACAGTCTGGGGCAATGTCAACAACTGTTTTGCCTATGGCGATACTCTCTTTATTCTGCTGGAATCCGCAAAGAAACATGTTACAAAAGCACAGCTGAACTTCCTTGATACGCTTCTTAAAAATGAACGTTCCAAATACCGCCGCTGTGTTGTTTTTTCCCATGTCCCGCCGAAAACCATCCCCCGGTTTGATAAACCCAAATACCGCCAGTCCGAAAGTTCAGCGGCAGAATTGCAGAAAATATTTGACCGTTACAATGTGGATCTGATGGTTTGCGGTCATGCTCATCATGAAATGGACATCCCTTTCGGGAAAACCCGGCTTCTGGTTATTCCCCCCTGCGGTCAGGGATCGCGCAACAGAAAAAATCCCCAATTCGGCAGTTTGCAGCTTCATTTTGCTTCTGACGGTTCCATTGAGCCTGAATTTGTCTATCACGGAAGGGAATTCTCAAACCGCTCCTTTGATGAATTTGTATATTACCGTTTGAATCAGCGTTCCATCTTTTTCTGCTTTGCCCTGCTCATGATCGTATCAGGCGTTATTCTCATGATGCCCCCGAAAAAGCAGTGATACAGCAGTATCTTTCAGAGCAGACAGATGCAGCGCGCAATAAATCCAAATAGAGGTATATCATCATGTTGTTGAACAGCGCACTTGGCAGCACTCCGGCAGGAAAGAGCTTCAAGCCGGCAGGCTGGGTGAAACGTCAGCTTGAAATTCAAGCCGCCGGACTGGCAGGAAATCTGGACAAAGTCTGGCGCGATGTGAAAGAAAGCGCCTGGATCGGCGGAACCGCAGAAGGGTGGGAAAGAGTCCCCTACTGGCTGGACGGCTTTATTGATCTTGCATGGCTGCTGGATGACGCCGACATGCAGAAACGCGCCAAACGCTATATTGACGCCATTCTTGAACGGCAGGAGCCTGACGGATGGCTTTGTCCCTGCGCCCCGGATCAGAGAGGCGAATATGATATGTGGCCCCTCTTTCTGCTGGGCAAGGTGCTGGTGGTATGGGAGCACCGGACTGGTGATGAACGGATTTTCCCTGCGTTATACAGGGCTTTCCGGCAGCTTTCCGGTCATTTGAAAGAGTTCCCGCTCTTCCGCTGGGGAAAAGCCCGGTGGTTTGAAGGGTTGATCGCAACAGCCTTTCTTTACAAAAGAACCGGCGAAAAGTGGCTTATTGAACTTGCTGAAACTCTGAAGACTCAAGGGATGGATTTTCAGGAAAAACTCCGCTCATGG
>JAGBWB010000153.1 GCA_017629975.1 Lentisphaeria bacterium | reverse complement strand
TCCCCGCGGCGAATGTTGCATATTGATATTTGTTTAATTGATGAATAAGGTTGTAACGATGATGAAAAAAAATTATTTCAGGTTCCTGACGGCTGCTTTTCTGCTGATTTCCGGAGTGAGCGCCGCTGATATTGATTTCAAACTCTACGGAGCAGGCCCCATGGTCAAACCCGGAGCCAGCTATTATGTTTCCCCTGCCGGAAGTGATTCCAACGACGGGAAATCTCTTCAGAAAGCGTGGCGCACCCTTAAAAGAGGCGTCCGGGATCTGAAAGCCGGAGACACTCTTTTTGTGGCAGAGGGCATTTATAATGAGGGCGGCATCTCTCTTAATTACGGCGTGGGGGCCAACTTCAAAAAACAGTGGGGAAAACCCGGTTCACCTATCCGCGTTATGGGGATGCCGGGAGCAAAAGTTGTGGTGCGGGGCGGAAAATTCCTGCCTCGCAAAGGTGAAAGCAGGATCGGTTTCTGGCAAAAAGTCAAAGAGCCGGTCTATGAACACATCTGGGAGACGCCCTCTCAGATCCTGCTACAAAAGGTGGATTTCCCTGAGATCGTGAAAGAGATCCCCGGAACTTATTTTTACGACGCAAAGAAAAAAGAGCTGACGGTTCACTTTGTGGAAGATAAACCCCAGGGCGTCCTTGTTGCCGATGAGCGTGTGGGGATCCGTCTGAGAGGGAGCTGGCTGCACCTTGAAAATATTGTCTTCAAAAACTTTCCCACGGCAGTTTCCGTCCGGGTCAATGCTCCGGTGAAAGAAAATGAAGTCCACCATGTGACCGTCAAGAGCTGCGGATTTTTCAACAATGCTCTTGCCGGACTTTATGTGGAAGGCGGCACATTCGGACACTTTACCGGGAATTACGGCAGAAACAACGGCAAACGGGGTTCCATTCTCACTGCTCCCGGCGCCCATGACAACCTTTATACTGCCAACTGGTGCGGTCCCTGTCCTGAAACGCTCCGTCATCTGCCCGCCTACCGGTATAATTACGGATTCAACTTTTACGGATTCAACCCCGGCAGAAGAAATCATGTGGTGGGCAATATTTTTGACGACTTTCTGGCATTCCGCTGGAAGAGTGCCTGTCCTGAAAGCATTTTCCGTGACAACATGGTGCTGGGCAAGTTCCGTGCGGAAAGCGGACCTGTTCCTGCGCTGGTGGAAAACAACCTTATTACCGGCGTCATTGAATGGACCGGCGTCAGCTTGAAAGCTGATGATGCAAGTTTCAAAGGAACTCCCATGAAGTTCCGCAACAATGTCCGCAAAAAAGAGGCTTTCAAAAACGACAATCCCCTGCTCAAAGAGGCGCAGCGTCTGGCTCTGCCCGGCTTCAAATACAAGATGCCCAAAGTCAGATTCGTTGATCTGAAAGCGGACTTTATTTATGCTGACAGTGCTGCCGTTTTTTGCAAAACTCCTGAAAATGACGGAACCATCTCTGTCAATTACCGGAAAAAAGGAGCGCGCAAATGGTCTGTTGCCAAAGGCGTGTTCCAGGGCGTTGAACATGTGGCGGGAGTTGTCAATCTTGCTCCTGATACGGAATATCAATATACCGTCGTTTTCAGAGGCCGGCGGGGAGAACGTGCCGTTTCAAAAATGGGCGTTTTCAGAACCGCAAAGAGTATGCGGGCACCTCAGGTCCTTGAGGTTGGCAAAGGAAAACTTTCTCTTCTTGAAGCCTCCTGCGCCGCGATTCCCGGTGATACAGTGAAACTGCTCCCCGGCCGTCATACAGGGAGTTTTACCCCCCTGCGGAGCGGACTCCCCGGAAAACCCATTACCCTTCTGGGGGACGGCGCTGTCATTGACGGTCTCAATTTTTACGCTCCCCTTGTGAACTTTGACGGCAAAAAATATATGGTTGTGGACAATGTCCATTTTGCCAACACGGAATACAACTCCCGCAAGGCTGTCATTTCCGCGGTCAACTCCAGCTTCATCAAGGTGAAAAACAGTGTCAGTATCCACCAGCTTTACGCAGGCCCCTTTTTCAAGGGGGGCGGACATGATTTTGAACTGGAAAACAATGTGAGCTGCGGCGGAGATTATGCTTTGAGTTTCCACAACGCATACAATGTGCGGATCCACCGCAACAGTATCATCAACTCCGGACTCTTCAGCATCACCTACTGGGGCGGTACCGGGAATTACTCCATGACAGACAACATCTATTACCGTCCCGGCGTGCCCCAGAAGACCAATGCCGCCATGTTCTTTATCGGTGTTACCGGCAAGATCCACTCCGACGGAAATGTTTTCTGGTCGCCCTACAAACATCAGCATATCGGCGGTTCCTTTGTGACCATGAGCCGGAAACTTATCAAAAAGTCCACCACCCTCAAGGAGTGGCAGAAAATCACCGGAATGGATAAAAACAGCCTTCATGTTGATCCGCAGTTTGTTGATATTGCCAAAGGGGATTTCAGGCTCAAGCCCGGCTCCCCCGCCACAGGCAAAGGCGCTTTTATAAAGTAAGGAGGGAAAAAATAAATATGCACAACAAAAAATTTACTCTGATTGAACTTCTTGTCGTTATAGCGATTATCGCTATTCTCGCCGCCATGCTGCTGCCTGCCTTGCAGCAGGCACGGGGAAGGGCGAGAAGTGTCGGATGTTCCAACAATTTTGTGCAGCTGGGAAAGATCCATGCTTTTTATGTCAATGATATGAATGGCTTTTTCCCTGTTGCCCAAGGAAGTGCCTTGCCCTACTGGATGCGGGTTACGTACACGCCGCTTCATAATTATGTGCCCTGGGGAGAATATACCTCAAGAAGCAAGGAGCTTTTTCTCGGCGCATTGTCACAGCAGCTCAACTCCACAAAAGTGTGGCGCGGACCTTTTGCATGTTCCGAAGTTTCTTCTAATAATTTTAACTTTGAAGGTATTCTTATCAATGCCAACAAAAAGATGGATGACAACAACTGGCAGAATCTCTTTTACTCCATCGGATATAATACTGCATTCCTTCAGAAAGATAATTACGGCAAGCGTATAGTCAAACTTTCCACAGTTCGCCGTCCGGCTGCTCTGGTCCATATGACAGACAGCAACGGTCAGGGAATGACCGATTACCGCTGCAGTCAAATCGAGCTTTCTGATACGGGCAAATTGAGACATGTCCCCGGACGGCATGTGGGCGGCGCCAATTTTCTCTATGCCGATGGTCATGTGCAGTATTTTCGCTGGCAGGATTTTCCTGCTCACCCCAAAGTCCTCTATGACGGAGTGACCTGGAACCCTTATCCTGCTTCCGATAGAATGTACTGAAAAATAAAGAGTTATAAAATTATGAAAAATATTGCTGTTTTTTGTGTTTTGCTGCTGGCATATTGTTCGGCGGCAAAGTCAATTGAGTTTGCCAGCTATGGCGCAGGAGAAATGGTCAACCCCGGCAGGACTTTTTATGTTTCCGTCAAAGGTAATGACAGCCATGACGGGAAATCCCTGAAAACCGCCTGGCGCACTTTGAAAAAGGGCGTCTGTGTATTGAGGGCAGGGGATACACTGCTTATTGATGAGGGCGTTTACAATGAAGGCGGCATCTCTCTCAATGTGGTGGGAAATCAGCCCAATTACCGTGTCCAGTGGGGCAAAAAGGGGGCCCCTATCCGGGTGATGGGGATGCCCGGGGCGAAAGTTGTGGTGCAGGGAGGAAAATTCTTTGCTTATAAGGGAAGTTCCCGGGTCTGCACTTTTAAAAATGTGCCTGCTCCTGTTTACAATATGGTGTGGGAATCCCCCTCACAGATCGAACTTCAAATGGTGGAGTTCCCTGAGATCGTGAAAGAGATCCCCGGAACCTATTATTACGATGCAAAGAAAAAAGAACTGACTGCTCACTTTGTCTGCCTTGATCCTCAGGGGATCCGGGTGGCGGATGAAAGAGTGGGGATCCGGCTGCGGGGAAGTTATCTGCATCTGGAAAATGTGGTTTTCAAAAATTTCCCCAATGCCATTTCTGTCCGGTCCAACACGCCTCAGAAGCAGAATGCCATCAGCAACGTTACTGTAAAAAAATGCGGTGTCTTCTTCTGCGCCAATGAAGGATTTGATGTGGAAAGCGGCACTTTCGGACTTTATATCAACAACTTCGGACGCAACAACGGACACCGGGGATCCTTTGTGACCCATCCCGGTTCTCAAGATAATTTGTATGTGGGCAACTGGTTCGGTCCCAGTCCCTGGACTTTGCGCCACCTGACACCTTACAACTACAACTACGCGTTCAACTTTTACGGATTCAATCCCGGCAAAAGAAATCATGTTATTTCCAACATCTTTGATGATGTCTTCGCTTTCCGCTGGAAAAGTGCCTGTCCTGACAGTATATTCCGCAACAACAAGGTGCTGGGTAAGTTCCGGGTTGAGAGCGGCCCTGTGCCTGTGACGGTTGAAAACAACCTTATCCCCGGCAGATGGGAGTGGACCGGAGTCAGCCTTGATGCTGATGATGCCAGTTTCAAAGGAACTCCCATGAAATTCAGAAACAACACCAAAAATGCTGCTGAATTCAAATATACCGACAAATATCTGGAAGAAGCGGCCCGTCTGGCTGTGCCCGGCGTCAAATACGCTCTTCCCAAAGTGGAATTCAAGAATCTGCGTGCTGCGTTTGTCTGTAATGACAGCGCCGCCATCTGCTGGGAAACTCCGGATAACGACGGCTGGGGAGAGGTGCTCTGCCGGCGTAAGGGGGAGAAAAAAGGTGTTGTTTTCAAATCCGGCAGACAGGGCGTCCGCCATGTTGTCGGCATTTCAAGGCTGAAACCCGACACAGAATATCTCTGCACCGCATGGTTTTCCGGAAGACGGGGCGAAAAGGCAAGTTCAAAGAGTTTCTCTTTCCGCACCGCCAAAGTTCCCCGCGCCCCCAAAGTGCTTGAGGTGGGAAAGGGAAAGATGACTCTTGAAGAGGCCTCCTGCGCCGCCATACCCGGCGATACGGTCAAACTTCTTCCGGGACGCCATGTGGGGTTCTTTGCTCCCCTGCGCAGCGGTAAACCCGGCAAACCCATTACCCTTCAGGGCAACGGCGCTGTCATTGACGGACTCAACTTTTACTCCCCTCTGGTCAATGTGGGGGGACGCAATCATATCGTTATTGACAATGTCCGCTTTATCAATACCGAATATGAATCCCGTAAAGGTGTGATTTCTGCATTGGGCTCCCGTTATATTACGGTGAAAAACTGTATCAGCATCCACAAACTTTATGCCGGACCTTTCTTCAAGGGACAGGGACAGAACTTTGATCTGGAAAACAATGTGAGCTGCGGCGGAGACTACGCTTTGAGTTTCCACGGCACAAAGAATGTGCGGCTCCACCGGAACAGTATCATCAACTCAGCTCTTTTCAGCGTCATCTTCTGGGGCGGTGAAGGCAATTACACCATGACTGACAACATCTATTACCGTTCAAGTGTGCCCTCAAAGACCAACCCCGCCATGCTTTTCATCGGCGTGAAAAATAAGATCCGCTCCGACGGAAATGTTTTCTGGTCGCCCCATAAACATCAGTATATCGGCGGCGAATTCAGCAATATGGCACGGAAACGCCTGAGCATCTCAAAAACTCTCAAAGAGTGGCAGCAGCAGACCGGAATGGATAAAAACAGTCTCCATGTCGATCCGCAGTTTGTTGACATTGCCAAAGGGGATTTCCGTTTGAAACCGGGGTCCCCGGCAACAGGCAAAGGCGCATTGGTCAAATAATTGAAAAATTGCGGGAAGGGATTCCTGACCCGGGAGTTTAACATGACAACGATCCGATTTTACGGCAGTGAGCTGCCGGTTTTCAAGAGTGCTCTGCACATTCACAGCAATGTTTCAGATGGAGATTTTTCTCCCGCTGAGGTCATCGGACTTTATGCCTCTCAGGGGTATGATGTTCTGGCTTTTACCGATCATCACAAAGCAAATCCTGTGTCTGCCTATGACGGTCAGGGGATGACGCTTCTTTCAGGGATCGAACTGCACCCCAAAGGTCCCCGGGATGTTCAGTGGCATCTGCTGGCGCTGGGAGTCCCTGAGGACTTCCCCGGGAGATATCCCACCGGGCAGGCGGCAGTAGACGCTGTGAAAGCTGTCGGCGGCGTCATCTACTGCGCCCATCCGGCAGGTGTTTTTACTTCAAATGAGATCCTTGATCTCAAGGGGATAGACGGGATCGAAGTGAGCAACTCCAACAACCGTTTTACCGGGTGGGAAAGTGCTGAAGTGTGCTGGAACGAACTTATCGCTCAAGGATTCGTCTGTCCTGCTGTGGCTGTGGATGATACCCATACCCATTGCGACCTTTATCGCAACTGGACTATGATCGCTGCTCCTGACAAAACCCCCGCCTCTTTGCTTGATGCCTTGAAAAAGGGGAACTTTTACGCCACTCAGGGGCCTGAGTTCAAAAGTATTTCATGGGAAAACGGCTGCTTTGAAGCCGAATTTACAGAAGTCGTTGAAGCCTTCCTTTACGGATATCCCGGAATGGAGATCGTTGGAACACCCGGGTTCCCGACTCCTGAAACAGCTCCGCAGCTGACCCATTTGAAATTTTCCCCCGGACCCGGATTCAGAGGCAAGATTCGCTGCCGCATCAGAGATAAATTCAACAGGTGTGCATGGAGTATGCCCATAACCTTTTGAAATGTGGATTTTTCCTTGATTTTTGGCGCTTGAAACTTGAAATTTATCCTGTATGGAGTTATCTTTTATAATGACATTACAGGTGCGGTGTGCCGATTTCAAAGAGAGCTTTGTTGTCAAAGCTCCGTCAAGACCGTGAAAATGCTTTTGACGGGAGTTTTTGTGCGCTGAAGTCTTTCTCGCAGAAGCGGTATCTGCAAGATGAGCCCTTTTCTTTTATTTACGGAGCCTGAAAATATGAAAGCCAGAATAAAATTTTCAGAAGTCGGCAGAAGACTTCTCAAATGGATCCCGAACTCTCTGACTCTTTGCAACAGTTTGTGCGGTTTCGCAGCCATTCTTTATACCCTGCACGCCCATGAATACCGTTTTGACTCCATCGTCAACAGCGGTTCCGCCATGAGCGTTTTCAACACCGTCGCCGTCCTGATTTTTTCTGCAATGATCTTCGACGCCATGGACGGAGTGGCGGCACGGCTTCTGAATGCGGCAAGTATGCACGGGATCCAAATGGACTCTCTTTCTGATATGGTGACTTTCGGTGTGGCTCCGGCGGTGCTGGTGGTGGTGCTGACCAACTTCCTTTACGGGTGGCATATTTCAAGCGGCGTTACTGTACTGCTCTATATTTGCGGAGGTGTTTATCTGGGCGGAGCCGCCCTCAGGCTTGCCACCTACAATGTGGCGGCCATGGAGGAAAACAGCCGCAAAAATCCCAACTGGTTTTCCGGAATGCCCTCTCCCGGTGCAGCGGCGGCACTTTGCGTTGTGGTCTTTCTGATGCCCCGTTTCGGCGGTTTTTTCAAAGATTATCCTCTCATATTGCCCTTGTATGCGGCACTGCTGGGAGCGCTGATGGTTTCCAAGGTGCCTTATCTTCATGCGGGGAGATTCTTTATGACGATCCGGCACAACCGCAAGCGTCTGATTGCCACTTTGCTTCTGCTGCTTGCTGTGATAATTTTCCGTCTTCCCGGACTGGCTGTGATCGTGACGCTCTATGTTCTTTCCGGACCGGTGATCGGTATTTACAATCTTGCGACTAAAAAGGACAGCTGAATCCATGAAGATACTTGTTACCGGCGGCGCCGGATTCATCGGCAGTCACCTCACTGAAAGTTTGCTCAAAAGGGGCGATGAAGTCATTGTGGCTGATAACTTCTCAACCGGAAGTATTGAGAACCTTGACAGTGTCCGCGATCATCGGGCATTGAAAGTCATTGAACTTGACGTGGCGCAGGATCAGCAGAAAGTCGCTCAGCTGGTGAAAGAGTGTGACTGTGTCATCCATCTTGCCGCAGCCGTGGGCGTTGAACTTGTGGTGAATGATCCTGCCAGAACCATTTCAACCAATGTCCGCGGCACCGAAAATGTGCTGCTGCCTGCTGTTGAGTTTGACAAAAGGATCATCGCCGCTTCAACCAGTGAAGTGTATGGTAAATCCTCCAAAGATAAATTTTCTGAAAGCGATGATCTGCTTATCGGTTCTCCGGAGCACTCCCGCTGGAGTTACGCCTGCAGCAAACTTCTGGATGAGTTTTATCTGACCGCTCTGGTGCAGACCGCCAATCTGAGAGGTACTGTGACCCGCTTTTTCAACACTGTGGGCCCCCGGCAGACCGGCAGGTACGGCATGGTGCTGCCCCGGTTTGTCAGGGCGGCGCTGAATAATGAAGATATTCCGGTTTACGGTGACGGCGGTCAATCCCGCTGTTTCTGCCATGTTCATGATGTGATCCGGGCGCTGATTTCTCTTATTGATGATGAAAGGACCATCGGCGAAGTCTATAACATCGGCTCTCAGCGTCTTGTGACCATCAAAGAGCTTGCCGAACTTGTCATCAAGCGTACCGGGAGCGCTTCAAAGATTTCTATAATCCCTTATGAAAAGGCCTATGCCAAAGGCTTTGAAGATATGCGCCGCAGAATGCCTGATACGGCAAAGCTCCACGCTCTCAACGGATGGCAGGTGGAAAAATCTCTGGAAGAGATCATTGATGATGTGGCGGAGTCTTTGAAAAAATGAGCCGGATGCAATGGAAGAAACTTCTTTCCGCCAAACGTCTGGGGAGTGACTCTCCGGGGACGATTTCGGCGGAGCGTTCCCCCTTTCAGCGTGACTTTGACCGGGTGATATTCTCCGGAGCGTTCCGGAGACTTCAGAATAAAACCCAGGTCTTCCCTCTGGTGCAGGAGGATTACGTCCGCACCCGGCTGACCCACAGCTTGGAAACAAGTTCCATCGGCAGGTCTCTCGGAACTGCCGCCGGAGCTTTTCTCAAAGAAAATTACGATTTGGGAGATGCCCAGGTTTCGGATGTGGGGGCGATCGTTGCCACTGCCGCTCTCTGCCATGATATCGGTAATCCGCCCCTGGGACATGCGGGGGAAGAGGCGATCCGTTACTGGTTCACCCACTCAGATGTGGCAAAGGAGCTCAAGTCTGAGCTTTTGAGTGAACAGGCGCTTGACTTTGAACTTTATGAGGGCAACGCTCAGGGATTCAGAGTCCTGAGTGTGCTTGAAATGTCCGATCAATGCGGCGGTATGCAGTTGACCAACGCCGCTTTGGGGAGTTTTGCAAAATATCCGGCACTTTCAAGTTCGCTGATAAAGCCGCCGGGTGTTGCGGGAAAAAAGTTCAATTTTTTTCACTCTGAAAAAGATCTTTTTGCTGAAGTCGCCTCCAATTGCGGACTTATAGAATATGCTCCTTACTCCTATGCGCGCCATCCTCTTGCCTATCTTGTGGAAGCCGCTGACGATATCGCTTATCTGGCGGTTGACTTTGAGGACGGCGCAAGGCTCGGCATGATCTCTCAGGATGAGATCGAAAGCCGCTATCTGGAACTTCTGCCGGATCCTGCCGCTGCCTCGCACCTGAAAGATATTGTCAATCCGGTGCGGCGCACTGAGTATCTGAGAGCTCTTGTTATCGGCGCTCTGGTGCGTGAGGCCTCTCAGGTCTTTTGCCGCAACTGTGAAGAGTTTCTGGCAGGCGGCGTCGGGAAACCTCTGACAGAGATGCTTTCATGTACGCCCCAGCTCAAAGAACTGCGGGCGCGGAGCGTTGAACTGATCTACAACCACAGAAAGGTGGCAGAGATCATCGGTGCCGGTTTTGAAATGGTTTCAGGAATGCTGGATATATTTGTTCCCTGCGTCAATGAGCTTGCCGAAGAGAAGTTGGGCAGAGGAAAAGCCTCTTACCGTTCCCGCCGCATGGGGGCTATGGTTCTCGGCATAGCTGACTGTCTCAACGATTCTGAGTGGTGCGCCGACCCCTACGCCAGACTTCTGACGGTTATGGACTTTATCTCAGGCATGACGGACTCATACGCCGTTTCCATTTACCGGAAGCTCAAAGGCATCACTCTTTAAAATTCTTCTTTCAAAAAAAGCTGGTCTCGCAAAAGACCGGCTTTTTTGTACCATCTTGCAGGATCATTTACCGCCTTTGACGGTGTACGCACGGTTACGCAGAAGGACCCAGGGCTCTCTGGTCAGAACGACCTCTCTGATGGTGACGCCGTTGAGGGATTCAAACTCAAATTTCTTTTTCCCGGCGGGAAGTTCAAAAGGCACAAGACGGCGTAATTTGAAACTTTTGAGCAGCATCCACTCCTCTGACGCTTTTGGCAGTTCCCGCTGGTAACTTTGACCGTCACAGGTCAGATTGACTTTGCCGCTGGAAAGATTGGGGGCATATTGACCGCGGACCATCATAAAGTATGTTCCGGGAGCCGGGACGGAAACTTCAAAAACAACTTTGGGCGCTTTGCTTGAGATCTTCCGGGCACGGATGAAACGGGCGGGATCAGAAATGGCTTTCTCAAGGGGAATGCGGCCGTCGGCAAAAAGTGTGACCGGCAGGGCAAGTCCCGCTTCATTGCGGAAGAGGATGGCGCCGCTGTAACGGCGGGGCGTTTTCATCTTCTCAGGGAGCAGTTTGACGGTGTAAATGTACTCTTTGTTTTTCCCTGAGGATTTGCAGCTTTTCTGAGAGAGTGCAAAAAAGCTGTCCGATGCGACCGCCTTGAATTTCATGTCGGCGGGAGCAGTCACTTTTATGGTGCGGAGCGTAAAATCCCCTTTGAGCCAGTGGAGCTCCGTCTTATCAGCATACATGGGAAGCGGGCGTTTGGGGAACCATTCATGGGCATATCCCTCATAGGCTCCGCAGTGTTTGAAGTTTTGAAAATTCTTCTGGATCATGGCTTTGCCGTATCCGGTGGCATTTTTTCTGAGACTGTAATCCCCCGTCAGAGGGGCGTTGTAGGCGGCTTTGACATAAATGCCCTGCTTTTCATGACCTGATTTTTTGATCGCCTCCATGTCTTTTGCGATGAGTTCAGGATCAACTCCGGGAATCCGTTCAAGAAGAT
>JAGBWB010000152.1 GCA_017629975.1 Lentisphaeria bacterium | reverse complement strand
TGTGTGGGCGGTATCGGCATCGCTCCCGGCGCCAACATCAACTTCCTCACCGGTCATGCCATTTTTGAGGCGACCCACGGCACGGCACCCAAATTTGCCGGTACCGACAAGGCGAACCCCAGCTCTCTCACCCTTTCAGGAGAAATGCTGCTGCGCCATCTGGGATGGAATGAAGCCGCCGATCTGGTCATCAATGCTCTTGAGAGGACCATCGCCGATAAGATCATGACCTTTGATCTGGCACGCCTGACCGACGGCGCCACCGAAGTGAGCTGTTCCGCATTCGCCAAAGCCGTTGTGGAGCGTATGTAATAAGTTTCAACAACAAAAGGATTTGTCATGAGCGACAGTTTTCAGGTAAAAACAGTTCAACAGTTTACGCCCGGATTTCTTCAGGCGGCACGGGAACTGTACCTTGAAAACCGCTGGATAGATGAAAATACAGATCCCGCTTTCCCCGGAAATGCCTTCGCCAACTCCTTTATCGTGGCGGGGGCTTTTACCTCTCAGGGTGATGTGACGGGCGTGGGAAGAGCCATTTCAGACGGTGTTTCTGATGCCTATATCCAGGACATCATGGTCAAAAGCAGTTTCCGCCGTCAGGGAGTGGGGAGGATGATCGTCTGCGCCCTGAGAGACGAGTTGAAAAAACGCCGCATCGAGTGGATCGGACTGGTGGGAGTTCCCGGAACCGAAAAGTTTTACGCTGAATGCGGATTCAAATGTGCCCCCGGACATACACTCTGGCTGGGCGGGGAGGTGCTGTGATAATGAAAGTCCTTTTTGTCTGTACCGGCAACAGCTGCCGCAGTCCCATGGCTGAACTTTACTTCAACCACCTTGTCCGGAAACACAACAGCGCTTTTTCCGCCTGTTCCGCCGGGATCTATGCCAATGACGGCGCTCCCATTTCACACGCCGCCCATGCGGTCATGAAAGAGCTGGGCATTGAAACAGAGGCGTTTTCATCCACAGCTTTCACCCCCCGGCGGGCGCAGAGTTACGATCTGATGGTGGGCATGACCCGTACCCACGCCGCCATGATGCGCCATATCGTGCCGGAACTTAAAGAGAGGATCCGGACTCTGATCCCGAATGAGGATGTCCCCGACCCCTTCGGCGGCAGCGTTGAGGATTACAAGGCTGTTTTCAACTTTATGAAACCATTTATAGATCAACTCTTTATAGAATTAAATAACCCTAACCAAGGAGATAAGTAATGAGCATCAAAGAAATCGCCGGTCAGAAACTGACCATCGGAATCGGTACTGATCATGCCGGATTTTCTGCCAAAGGAAAACTGGCTGAAGTGTTGAAATCTCACGGACATCAGGTCATTGACTTCGGACCTTCCGCAGCCGATCCCGGTGATGACTACCCTGATTTCAGCGCTCCTGCCGCCAAGGCTCTCAGCTGCGGCGTCATTGACGCACTGGTGCTGATCTGCCGTACCGGACTCGGCATGGCTATGACCGCCAACCGTTTCCACGGCGTCCGCGCTGTGGTCGCCGGAACTCCCGAAATCGCCGCCAGAGGCAGAGAGCACAACGCCGCCAACTGTCTGGTGCTGCCCGGCGATGCCTGCGACAACGATGATATCCACAAGATCATTGAAGCCTTCTTTTCCACACCCTTTACCGGCGCCGAGCGTCATGCCCGCCGTCTGAACAAACTTGAAACCTACACCTACGACGATATTGCCGCCGTCCGTGCCACCGATCCTGAGATCGCCGCCGCCATTGACCGGGAAAGCGCCCGCCAGAACGACGGTATCGAGCTGATCGCCAGCGAAAACTTCGCCAGCTGCGCTGTCCGCGCCGCTCAGGGCTCTGTGCTGACCAACAAGTACGCCGAAGGATACTCCGGCAAACGCTACTACAACGGCTGCGAATTTGTTGACCAGGTGGAAACCCTTGCCATTGAACGCGCCAAAGAACTTTTCGGCGCTGAAGCCGCCAACGTGCAGCCCCACTCCGGCTCCGGAGCCAACCAGGCTGTCTACACCGCTCTCTGCCAGCCCGGCGACACCGTCCTTGCCATGAGCCTTGACCACGGCGGTCACCTGACCCACGGACACCCCCTGAACTTCTCAGGCAAACTTTACAACATGATCCCCTACGGCGTTTCCCGCGAGACCGAGATGATCGACTACGATGAAGTGGAAAAACTTGCCGTTGAAAACAAACCCCGCATGATCCTTGCCGGTGCCAGCGCCTATCCCAGAGTCATTGACTTTGCCCGTCTGCGCGCCATCGCCGACAAAGTGGGCGCCATCCTCTTTGTGGATATGGCCCACATCGCAGGTCTTGTTGCCGCAGGCGTCCACCCCAACCCCGTCCCCTACTGCGACATCGTTACCACCACCACCCACAAGACTCTGCGCGGACCCCGCGGCGGTCTGATCCTCTGCAAAGAAGAGTACATCAAGGCCATCAACTCCGCCGTCTTCCCCGGACTTCAGGGCGGACCGCTGGAACACGTCATCGCCGCCAAGGCTGTCTGTTTCCTTGAAGCGCTCAAGCCTGAGTTCAAGGCCTACCAGCAGCAGGTGAAGCTCAACGCCGCCAAACTGGCTGATGAACTCGCCAAACGCGGATTCCGGATCGTTTCCGGCGGAACCGACAACCACCTGATGCTCATTGACCTGCGTCCCAAACAGGCCACCGGCAAGGCCGTTGCCAACGCCCTTGACATCGCCCGCATCACCGTCAACAAGAACATGATCCCCTTTGACCCCGAAAAGCCTTTCGTCACCAGCGGTATCCGTATCGGCACCCCCGCCATCACCACCCGCGGTCTCAAAGAAGCTGAAATGGTCAATGTGGCAGACTTCATTGAACGCGGCGTCGCTCTGCGCGATGATGAAAACGCCCTCAAAGCTCTGGGCGAAGAGGTCAAAAACTTCATGGCGGCATTCCCCATGCCCCAGTACAAATAATTTAAGGAAATATTGTTGAAATGCTGGATCTTAAACTTATCCGTGAAAATGCCGAGATGATCAAGGCAAACTGCCAGCGCCGCGGTTTTCCCCTTGATATTGACGGACTCCTTGCCCTTGACAAAGATTACCGCGCCCTTGAGCGCGAAGCGGAGGAACTCCGCGCCCGCCGCAACAAACTGAGCAAAGAGTGCGCCTCCGACCCCGCCGCCCGGGAAGAGGTCAAGAAGATCAAACTGACCCTCGGTTCCAAAGAGACCGCCATGGACGGGATCAACAAGAAGATGATGGCTGTGCTGACCCGCATCCCCAACCTTCTTGCCCCCGATGTGCCCGACGGCTCCGATGACACCGGCAACGTTGAACTGCGTAAAGTCGGAACCATCAGAGAGTTTGACTTCCCCGTCCGCGACCATCAGGAGCTGGGCGAAATGCACGATATCCTGGATATCGCCCGGGGCGCCAAAGTCGCCGGAACCGGTTTCTACTACTGGAAAGGCAAAGGTGCCATGCTCGCTCAGGCACTTTACTTCTATGTGCAGCAGTTCCTTGTGAAACGGGGTTTCACCATGTTCATGACCCCCTGCGTCGCCAAGGAACGCACCCTTTACGGTACCGGATATCTGCCCTTCTTCGCCGATCAGACCTACAACCTTGAAGGTGAAGATCTGGCTCTCATCGGAACCAGTGAACAGACCCTTGTGGGCTACCACGCCGATGATGTCCTTGACGGCGACAAGCTGCCCTTGTGCTACACTGCCTTCACCCCCTGTTTCCGGACCGAATCCGGCAGCTACGGCAAGGCATCACGGGGTATCTTCCGCGTCCATCAGTTCCACAAGGTTGAGCAGATCGTCTTCTGCAAACCTGAGGACTCCCCCAAGTACCACGACTTCTGTCTGCAAAATGAAGAGGATCTGCTCAAATCCCTGAACATCCCCTATCATGTGGTCAACGTCTGCGTGGGCGACTTGGGCGCTCCCGGTTACAAGAAGTATGATATTGAAGCCTGGTATCCCACCTTCAAGACCTACCGCGAAGTGACCAGCAACACCAATCTGACCAGTTTCCAGAGCCGCCGTCTGAACATCCGTTACAAGCAGGGTGACGAGCGTGACTTTGTTCACACCATCAGCGCCACTGCCGCGACGGACCGTCTCATCATCGCCATCATGGAAAACTATCAGCAGAAAGACGGCTCCATTGAGATCCCCGAAGTTCTGCGTCCCTTCACCGGATTTGACCGGATCGGCTGAGTCAGAAGCTGACAATCAAATCAACAACCGCCGGTTGCGTGGCACGTTTCATGCAGCCGGCTTTTTTGGAGAAAATAAAAATGGTTCTTTCAGATTTTCCCAAAGGCGAGATCCTTGTTTCACCCTCTCTTCTCGCCGCCGATTTCGGCAAACTGGACTCCCAGATCGCTGAAGTCGCCGCCGCCGGAGCTGAAATGCTTCACCTGGATGTGATGGACGGCGCCCTTGTGCCCAACATCTCTTTCGGCGCTCCTGTTCTCAAACCTCTGCGGAAAAACAGCAAACTTTTCTTTGATGTCCATCTGATGATCGAACATCCGCTGCGCTACGCCCGCATGTTCCGCGAAGAGGCGGGTGCTGATCTGATGACCTTCCACATCGAGTGTGCCGATGACATTGACGCCACCATTGCCGCCATCCACGGACTGGGCGCCCAGGTGGGTATTTCCATGAAACCCGCCACTCCCGCAGAAGCGGTTTTTCCCTACCTTGACAAGATCGACATGGTGCTGGTCATGACCGTTGAACCCGGATTCGGCGGTCAGAGTTTCATGGCGCACCAGATGCCCAAAGTGGCGGCGTTCCGCAAAGAGATCGACCGCCGGGGATTGAATGTCCGTCTTCAGGTTGACGGCGGCGTGGATGAAAACACAGTGAAAGAGTGTGCCGCTTACGGTGCCGACATCATGGTGGCGGGAACTGCGGTCTTCCGTCACCCCGAAGGAATGGCAACGGCTGTGGCACGGCTCAAAGCCGCAAAAGAACTTTTCGGTTCAAAACTCCAGTGAGTTTTTATGGCAGAACTTAAAAACACCCCCCTCAGAGAGTTCCATCTGGAAATGGGCGCAAAGATGGTGCCCCGCTCCGGATGGAATCTGCCTTTGAACTTCTCTGAGGGCGCAGCCGATGAACATGAGTGCTGCCGCTCAAAGGCGGCGCTCTTTGATTTTTGCGCCGACGGCAGGTTCCGGGTGGCATTCAAAGGGGCGGCGGAGGCTCTGGGGAAACTTTTCTTTGACAGGAACGCTGAAAGACTCCCCGGCAGCTGCCGCAGGGAACTTTTCGTTGACTCTCAAGGCATTGCAGCGGCTTTCTGCCGTGTTTCCGTCATGGGGGAAGATGATTTTTTCATTACAGTTCCCTTTCAGAGTGTTCCCCGGGTGCAGAAACTTTTTGAGGAGTCAGAAATTGAGTACGGCGACCTTTCAGAGTATCTCTGCGGCATCGGCATCAGCGGGCCTGAAAGCGCTGAAGTCTTTGCCCTCTGCGGCGTGAATAAAGATGAACTCCCCAGGCCGGGCGAAACAAAGGTCATTGAAATAGATCAGCTCCGCGCCATTGTCTCCTTTACCGATGACTTCGGCGAAGAGGGATTTGAGATCAGTTTCAACGCCGAATGTGCCGACCAGATCTGGGATCTCTTTCTTGAAACCGATATCCCCTGGCCCGCAGGACTGGCGGCTCAGGAGTCTTTGCGTCTGGAACATTCTCTTCCCGGCGCCCCTGAACTCCTCGCTCCGAAAACCGCCTCAGAAATCAGCACTTCCCTGAAACGGGTGCTTTTTCAGGGCCGCCGTGCCCCCTATGCCGGGGTCAAAGTGTGCAATGCCGCAGGCGATGTGCTGGGCGTCGTCACCTCAGGCACATACTGTCCCACTCTGGAACAGAGCGCCGCACTGGTCTTTTTCTCAGGTGCGCTCCCCGGAGCGGAAACAGAACTTTTCTGCGACGCTTCAGGTGTCACTGTGACAGGCTTTATGGGCTGAAAAAAGTTCCATTTATCGGGGAGGCACCATCTGCCTCCCTTTTTTTCTCCCTTTTTTCCCGGCAGATGCACTCAGACAGAGAGTTGCAAAAAAGCAAAATTTGAAATTATTCCTTTGCGGGTGTATATTATCTATTTGAAAGAAAATAACACAAGGAGTTTATATATACCCATGAACGACGATAAAGAAAAAAACGAAGAGACCATTCAGGAAAATATTCAGGAAGAGCAGAAATGCTCCGGAGAGAGCAAGCAGGAAAGCGCTCCCGCGCCTGAAGCGGAAAAAAGTGAGAAAAAAGAGGAAGTGAAGCTGACTCCCGAAGAGGAGCTGGCTCAGCTTCAGGCAAAATATCTTTACCTTCAGGCGGAGTATCAGAACTACCGCAAACGCATGGTCAAGGAGCTTGCCGACGCCCGGCGCTTTGCCATTGAGGATACGGTTCAGCCTTTCCTTGCCGTCTACGATTTCCTTTCCATGGCAGAGATGGCGGCGCAGCAGAGCGACAACATCGAAGCGATCCGTCAGGGACTGCTCATGATCATCGCCGAATACCGCAAGGCCTTTGAAGAGCTGAGTCTGAAACCCTTTGACGCCAAAGGCGAAAAGTTTGATCCTGCGCTCCACGATGCCGTGGCGCATGAAAGCTCTGAAGAGGTTGAAGAGGGCGTCGTTTCAAAACAGTGGAACTGCGGTTTCAAACTGGGAGAAAAGGTGCTCCGTCCCGCCCGTGTGGTGGTTTCCTCAGGCGCTCCCAAAGAAGAAAGCAAAAAAGAAGAGGAGTAAGGTTTTATGGATTACTATGAGCAGCTGGGCGTTGCCAAAAACGCTTCAGCAGATGACATAAAAAAAGCCTACCGCAAACTTGCCATCAAGTACCATCCCGACAAGAATCCGGGAAACAAAGAGGCCGAAGAGAAGTTCAAAGAGATCTCTGCCGCCTACGAGGTCTTGAGCAATCCCGAAAAACGCGCCCGTTATGATCAGTTCGGCCATGAAGCCTATACCAGTCAGGGGGGCGGCGGCGGAGCTGACTTCAACCACGCTCAGGATATCTTCAACGCCTTTTTCGGCGGCGGCGGTTTCGGCGGCGGGGGCGGATTCAGCTTTGAAGATCTTTTCGGCGGCGGGGGCGGCAGACGGCGCAACCCCAATGCCCCCGTTCAGGGCGAAGATCTGCGCTATGATTTGACCATTGACTTTGAAGATGCCATGTACGGCGCTGAAAAAGAGCTTCAGATCCCCCACATGGTGAAGTGCTCCGACTGCAACGGCAGCGGTGCCGCCGAGGGCGCTGAGAAGAAAAGCTGTTCCCATTGCGGCGGCTCCGGCGTGGAGACGGTCTCCCAGGGATTTTTCAGCGTCCGCCAGACCTGCCGCGCCTGCGGCGGCAAGGGGCAGACCATTGACAAACCCTGCCGCAGCTGCGGCGGTTCAGGCAAGAAACGCATTACGGAACCTGTGAAGATCCGCATCCGTCCCGGTATGGACTCCGGCAATCAGCTGCGGGTTTCCGGCATGGGCAATGCGGGGGACCGGGGCGGCGCTCCGGGGGATCTTTACATCTATCTGACTGTCCGTCCCAGCCGGATCTTCCACAGAGAGGGCAACGACCTCATCTGCGAAGTGCCGGTGCCTTTCACCGTGGCGGCTCTGGGCGGGGAGCTGGATGTTCCCACCATTTCAGGCAAAAGCACCATCATGGTCCCCAAAGGCTCCCAGTACGGCAGAGTGCTGCGTCTGGCGGGCAAGGGTGTGCCCTCGCTCCGCGGCGGCGGCAGAGGGGATCTTCATGTGCGCCTTGTCATTGAGACACCTGTGGATCTCAACAAAGAGCAGCAGGAGCTGCTGAAGAAGTTCCAGGAGTCTCTCGGCAAGAACAACACCCCGGTGCACAACAATTTCGTTAATAATGCAGGTGCTTTCCTGCGTTCTGACAAGGATTGATAAAAGAGTATGGCTAAAAAACAGAAAAACGACTCCCCCGTGCTGGCAAACAACCGGCGCGCCTTTCATGATTATGCCATACTTCAGCGTATGGAGGCGGGGATCCAGCTTTCGGGGACAGAGGTGAAAAGCTGCCGCGCCCGGACGATCCAGCTTCAGGAGGGATTTGTCACCGTTTCCGGGGGGGAGGCGTGGCTCCACAATGTTCATATTTCCCACTACGACTTCGGCAACCGTTTCAACCACGATGTCAGGCGTATGCGCCGTCTGCTGCTCCACAAAAAGGAGATCGCCGCCCTCTTCCGCCATATCGGCGTCAGAGGTCACGCCATCGTGCCCCTTTCATTCTATCTCAAAGAGGGACTTGTCAAAGTGGAGATCGGTCTGGCACAGGGTAAACATGAGTATGACCGCCGGGACGATATCAAAAAACGGGATTCCGATCGCGAAATCAAGCGCGTGATAGCGAATTTTAACAAAAAAAATGAATAAAATTCCGTTCCCGGACTTGTATTTTTTCAAAAAAAGGTGTAATATTAAGTAATAAATATGGAATAACGTGTACGAAAGGAATCACAAAGTGTCAAAAACAAACATTCAGGTTTCCATAGACAACGGACGGCTGATGACAAAATTGTCGGCAGTCAGTCTGATCTTCTCGGTCTGTTTTCTGATCCTGACGGCAGTACTGGGATCCATGCGCGGCGGAGATGTCTTCCGCTTCGGATTGATCACCTATACCCTTTCAGCGCTTTTCAGCTTCGGCGCTCTCATCTACGGGATCTTTTCAACTCAGGCAGGTCTTGAGAACGAAGAAAAGAAGTTCCTTGAAGAGCGCAGCAATGCAGAAAACCGTGCGCTCAATGTGGAAGAGGATGTCCGTTTCACGGCTCAGCGTTCCTTTGACAACTACCGCCGTTTCGCCCCCTACGCTCTCGCTCTGGCAGGGGCACTTGTGACAGGCGGTTTCCTTTTCTATTTCCAGGCCGTCTGGGGAGCGCGTCCCGCAGAGACGGTCAGCATGTCCGGCAACGCCCTCTACACCGCGCTGATCGCCATCATCATGATGCTGCTCAACATCTTTATCGGTGCTTTCTATGTGGGGCAGTCCCGGAGCAAGGCGTTCCGCTGGCTGAGAGCCGTGGGCGCATGGCTCATCGTGGGATTCGCCGTCATGGCGGGCGCCACTGTGACCGCTCTTCTGCACGGCAACAACATCCCTGCCGCCGACCTTGCCGCGGGTAAGGTCTTCTTCTGGATCTTCGTTATTCTGGGGGCTGAATTTGTCACCAACTTCATCATTGAATTTTACCGTCCCCGCACATTGAAAGAGAGCCGTCCTGTCTTTGAGAGCCGGCTTCTTGCTCTTTTCACCGAGCCGGGGGGCGTCATGCGGAACATCGCCGCCGCTCTGGATTATCAGTTCGGCTTCAAAGTTTCCGGAACCTGGCTCTACGGTTTCGTGGAGCGTTCCTTCTTCCCCCTCTTCATGCTTGTGGTGATTTTCTTCCTCTTTTTCTCCTCCATCCACGAAGTCGGCCCCAGTCAGGTGGGCGTCCGGGAAAATCTGGGATGCGTTGAGAAAAAGCTCCTCACCCCCGGTATCTACTGGAGTCTTCCCTGGCCTTTCGGCAGTGTCAGCATGTTCAGCACCAGCGAATTGCGCCAGATCGTCATCGGTGAAAAGTCCGCCGGAAACGAAGATCTCCCCGATGATCTCAACCGCAAGGCAGGTACCAAACGCAACGCCGAGATCTCTGAAACCGTTCTCTGGACCAAGGCCCACGGCGGCGGCGAAGACAGCAACTTCCTCGTGGCTGTGAAGCCCTCCGGCACTCAGGCTGAGAGCAAGGATGCCGCTGCGGCGCCCTCCATTTCATTCATCCGTTTGACCATGCCCATCCAGTACCGCATCAGCAACGTTTTTGATTACGCCTACGGCAACGCCAATCCCGTTTACAGTCTGCGCCGCATCGGTCAGCAGGCGGCAACGGAGTATCTTGCCAGCACCTCCATGATGGAGCTGATGTCCTCCAAGCGTCAGGAGGCGCAGAAAGCCATCATGGCGCGCGTCCAGCAGCTTGCCGATCAGCAGAAACTGGGTATCAAGGTGGAAACATTGCTGATCCTTGACGCCCATCCCCCCATTGAAAAGGTGGCTCCCGCCTATCAGGAGGTCATCGGCGCCATGGAACAGAAAGAAACCGCCATTCTGGGCGCTCAGGCTTACAGGATCAAAACCGAACCCGAAGCCAAAGCTGAAGCCGCCCGCATCGTGGCTGAGGCAAAGGCTTACAGCAGCACCACCGGCAAAGTGGCGCAGGCTGAAAGCGAAAGGTTCCGCAAACAGCTCACCGCCTACACCGCCATGCCCTCTGTTTTCAAGCTCCGCGAGCTTCTCAACTTCCTTGCCGTTGACTGTGCCGGGATCCGCAAGTATGTGGTTCCCCTCAACAACGAAAGCGAAGTCTACGAACTCAACTTTGAGGCTAAAGAACGGCTTGACCTCATTGATACGGACGTGACCAAGCTCAGCAATAAGTGATGAAAAAATTATTTCAATACATAAAATAAAAGGAAAATTTGTTATGGCTGCTAATAACTTCTTCAAACATTGGCCCACATGGGTGCTGGGACTGCTGGTCGCGGTGATCCTGCTATTCGCTGTCTTCTCTTTCCAGCTCAATCAGACCGAGGTGGCTGTGGTCACCACTCTGGGACGCCCCGCTCAGGTGACTGAACCCGGACTCCATTTCCGCTGGCCCTATCCTTTCCAGCGCATCTACCGCTTTGACAAGCGGATCCGCTGCTTTGCAGGCGGCGCCGGAAAACTTGAAGAAACCACCACCAGCGACGGTCACAACCTTCTGGTCGGTATCTATGTGAACTACCGCGTCGCCGATGCTGAGAAGTTCTTCCGCACCCTTGAGAACGCCACTCAGGGCGAAGAAAAGCTCAACTCCCTTATGCGCGGCTTCAAAAACGCCGCCATCGGCGAATGCCGCTTCAAAGAGATCATCAACACCGATCCCAAAGAGATGAAACTCCAGATGATCCAGGAAAAGATCAAAAAGAATCTTGCCGCTGAAACCAAAGATTACGGACTCCAGATCATTGATGTGGGCATCAGCACCATCAACGTTCCCAAATCCATCAGCGAAAAAGTGGCCGACCGCATGATCGCTGAACGCAAGGTCCAGTCCGACGCCTACATCTCAGAGGGTAACGCCCGCGCCAAACAGATCCGCACCGAGGCGGATACGTTCCGCACCATCACCCTTGCCGACGCTGAAGCCAAGGCCCGCACCATCCGCGCCGAGGGCGACGCCGAAGCCGCCAAATACTACGCCACTTTCACCCAGAATCCCGAACTTGCCGAGTTCCTGCTCAAACTTGACAGTCTCCGCAAGATCATGAAGGGACGCACCACTCTGGTCACCGACTACCGCACCGCTCCCTTTGACATCCTTCAGCAGGGTGCAGAGGTCCTGAAAAGCAGCAAAGGGAAGAAATAAGCATGGAACCCAAAAGCGTTATCAACAGAGAGTTTGACCGCTCCGGACGCTATGAGGGCGGTCTCAAAGCTCTTGTCAAGAGTTTGCAGTATGCCTTTATTATACTGCTTGTCGCCATTGTTGCCATGATCGTCTACTTTTTCACCTGGGGCGGCTACTTCTCAGTTGAACCCCAGCAGGCGGTCATCGTGCTGCGTTTCGGCAAGTTCCATGGCGCTTATCAGGATGGCGCCCGCTGGTTCATGCCCTATCCCGTCCACAAGTTCGTCCGGGTGCAGACCAATCAGCAGCAGCTGGATGTGAACTTTCTCCCTGTGGAGATCCCCGGCGAAGAGGTGAAACAATCTCTCACCCCCGGCAGCGACCGCTATCTGCTGACCGGCGATGCCAATATCATCCACGCCTCCTGGCAGGTGGCGTACCGAGTGGTGGATCCCAGAAAGTATTACGAGAAACTCTGCACCCCTGCCAACCCTGTGGTGGCAGGAAGAGTCCTTGATGATGATCCTGTGACCGACTTCAACGGATTCATCTCAGGCAGAGGTCCCCGGACTCTGCTCACCAATCTCTTTGAAAATGCTGTGATCCGCGTCACCGCCACCGAAAAGGTTGACAACATCCTTTTCGCCAGAAAACTGGAGTACAAGACCCGGGTCGAGGAACTCTTTGCCCGTATGGTCAATGCCGCCGACTGCGGTATCCAGATTGAGAATGTGACGCTGCTCCGGGCATTCCCCCCCAGCCGCACCAAGGCCGCCTTTGACGAGGCGACTGCCGCCGGAAACGCCAGTTCCGAACTCCGGAGCAAAGCTCTCACTTACAGAGTCGAGACCGAGAACGAAACCGGCGCCAAAGCCGCCGAGATCATCGCCGCCGCCCGCGCCTACAAGAGCCGGATCGTCGCCGATATGAAGGCTGAAACCGAATATTTCAAGGCCATCAACGCCAAATACAAGGAAAGTCCCCGCACGGTGCTTATCGCTCTCTACACCGCGGCTCTCTCCGAGGCGATGCAGGCTTCTACCGAGGATCGTTTCATCATGGGCTCCAGCAACAAGAAACGGCAGATCCGGGTTCAGCTGAACCCCGAACCGAAGAATCAGCCCAAACCCAAAGCTGAAGAAGGAAAGGAAGGAAAGTAAGAAATGGCTGAACACAAACACTCTCACAACTGCAACTGCGGACACGATCACGAACACGCCCACGCCCACAGCTGCAATTGCGGTCACGATCACGCCCATGAACACGCCCACAGCTGCAGCTGCGGACACGATCACAGCGAACATACCAAACCCAACTGCCCCTGCGGACACGACTCCCTCACCGAGGGCGCCGGACACGACCGGGGCATGGGCAAGCTCTTTTTCGCCCTGGGCGGCGGTCTGCTCACTTTGAACTCATTCATCCTTGAGTATCTGCTCCCCTCTCAGGTCTATGCGGTCCAGCTCAGCGCCCTCTGCGGTGCTGTGGTGCTGGCGCTCCCCATCGTCATCACCGCCGTCAAGGATCTCTGGCGCGGCAAAGTCTATATGAACGAACTGGTGGCTCTCGCCATTCTCGCCTCTCTTGCCAACGGCGACTTCCAGATGGCGGGCATCATCGCCTTCTTCCTGCTGCTGACCATCATCATTGAGACCCGTACTGCAAGCGGCGCCCAGCGCTCCATTGAAGAGCTGATCAAACTGACCCCCAACACCGCCCATCAGGTCATTGAAGGGACGGAACAGGATGTTCAGGTGACTGAACTGAAAGTGGGGGATATCATCCGTGTGCGTCCCGGCGAAAACTTCCCTGTTGACGCCGTGATCGTTTCAGGCGAAAGTACCGTCAATCAGGCCTCCATCACCGGTGAATCCGTTCCCGTTGAGAAGAGTGTCGGCTCCGAAGTCTTTGCCGGTACCCAGAACCTGACCGGTGCTGTTGAACTTCAGGTCACCAAGGTGGGCGAAGATACCACTCTGGGCAAGGTCAAGGATATGATTTTGCAGGCCGAAGCCAGCCGTACTCCCGTGGTGCGCATCATTGACCGTTATGCCGGATTCTACACCCCCACGGTGCTGATGATCGCATGGGTCTGCTGGTGGTTCACCGAAGATATGAACTCCGTCATCGCCTTTCTGGTGATCTCCTGCCCCTGCGCCGTGGTCCTTGCCACTCCCACCGCTGTGGTGGCTGCGGTCGCCGCCGCCGCCCGTCTGGGTATTTTCATCAAAAACGTCTCCCATCTGGAGCTGGCCTCCAAACTCACCGCCTTTGTCTTTGACAAAACCGGTACTCTCACCGACGGTCTGCTCTCTGTGGTCAGACTTCAGGTCTTCGGCGATGTTTCTCAGGCGGAGCTGCTTCAGACCGCCGGAGCTGTTGAACAATCCAGCAACCACCCCACCGCCAAGGCGATCCAGAAACTGGCCGCCGAAGCCGGTCTTGAACTTCCCCTTGCTGAAGAACTCACCGAAACTCACGGTAAAGGTGTTTCCGGCAAAGTCAACGGCGTTGAGATCATCGTGGGACGCGCCAACTGGATGAAAGAACAGAATCTGGATATCCCCGTCCATGACGACCTTGAAGCCGAAGGCATGAGCGTGGTCTATGTCGCCCGGGGCGGCAAGGTCATCGGCTGGATCGGGTTCCGGGATAAGATCCGCAACGAATCCGCCGCCATGCTCACCGATCTGCGTAAATTGGGTGTCCGCTACTGCGCCATGGTCACCGGTGACCGCAGATCCGTCGCCGAAACCGTCGCCGGACAGCTCCAGATCGACGAGTTTGAAAGCGAATGTCTCCCCGAAGGCAAAGTCGCCTTTGTTGAGAAAGTCAAAGAAAACCACCGGGTCGCCGTGGTGGGTGACGGTGTCAACGACGCCCCCGCCCTTGCCGCAGGTGATCTGGGTATCGCCATGGGCGCCATCGGCAGCGACGTCGCCATCAACAGCGCCTCTGTGGCTCTGATGACCAACGACCTGCGCCGCATCGCCATGCTGGTCTATCTTTCACGCAAATCCCAGATGATCATCAATCAGAACCTGCTTTTCGGTATGCTCTTCCTCTTTGGCGGCATGATCGTTTCAGCAGTGGGACTCATGACCCCCGTCTGGGCGGCAGTGCTCCACGCCGGCAGTACTTTGATCATCATTTTCAACAGCGCCCGTCTGGTGCGTACCGGTGAAGAACTCACCCTTGAAGAGGGGGGAGAGGAAGAACCGGATCAAGAGGAAGAATAATAGAGAATGGAAGATAACATCATTCCCGTTGTCAGTGCCGTGGGCCTGACCAAGGAGTTCCGTGATTTCTGGGGGCGCCCCAAGGCCCGCGCCGTCAATGACATTGATTTTGAGATCCGCCCCGGTGAAGTTGTGGGCTTGCTGGGACCCAACGGCTCCGGTAAATCCACCACCGTAAAAATGCTTCTGGGACTTTTGTACCCCACCGGCGGCAGACTGACCGTCATGGGACGCTCCCCCAAAGCGGTGGAGACCAAGAGGGATATCGGTTATCTCCCCGAAGAATCCTATCTCTACAAGTATCTGACTGCTGAAGAGACCCTTGACTTTTTCGGATCCCTTTTCAATCTTTCTGCCGCCGACCGCGCCCGCCGCATCGATCAGCTGCTGGATATGGTGGGCATGACCCATGCCCGCCGCCGCAGGGTGGGAGAGTTTTCAAAAGGTATGGCGCGCCGCATCGGTATCGCCCAGGCCATGATCAACGATCCTTCGTTCCTCATTCTGGACGAACCCACCAGCGGACTTGATCCTCTGGGCTGCCGGGAGGTCAAAGATCTGATCCTCACTTTGAAAAAGCGGGGCAAGACCGTTCTTGTGACCAGCCATCTTCTCAGCGATGTTGAGGATATCTGCGACAGAGTCATCGTGCTTTACGGCGGCAAGATCCGCGCTCAGGGCGCCCTGAGCGAACTCCTCACCGTTTCGGACTCCACCACCATCACCACCCCTGTGCTGCCCAAAGAGGCCATGGACAAGGTTCTTGAGACCTTGCGCGAATCGCTTCACGGTGAAGAGTTCAGAGTGGAGCACCCCCGGCGCACCCTTGAGGAGTTCTTCCTGGATGTTATCGCCAAGGCCAAGGCGGAAAGCGTTGAGACCGCAGGCGTTGTTTCCGGCGGCAAGATCGCCGAATATCTCGCCCAAGGCGACGAAAAGAGCGCTGTCCTTGAGTCTCTGCTCAAAGAGGAGGAGCCTGCCGCCCCTGTGAAGAGTGCCGCTCCTGCCCCTCAGAAAGAGGAAAAGGTAAATGAAGAGCACGCCGCAGAGGCCCTTTCAAGCCTGATGGAAGAGAAAAGTGCTCCCCCGAAAGAGGCAGAAAAGAGCGCTCCCGCCGCCGCAGAAAAACTTTCTGAGGCTGACAAGAAACTCAACGACATTCTGGGCAATCGCAAATGAGAGCCTTTTCAGCAATCGTCAAACTGACCTTCCGCCATGCGGTGCGGTCACATATATTCCAGCTGCTTTTCGGTGTGCTGCTCCTTTGCGTTGCTCTGATCCCCACCACCATCACCAACTCAACGGCGGCGGATTTTCTGAAAAGCTCCATCTTTTACAGCCTCTGGATCGTCAGTGCCGTGCTGGGACTTTCATCCATCTGGCTGGGATGTTTCATCATGACCTGCGACATCGACAGCTACCAGCTCCACATGGTGGTGAGTAAACCCGTCTCACGGATCACCGTCTGGCTGGGCAAATGGACCGGTGTCTGTCTGGTCAATCTGCTGCTCCTTGCCGCCGCTTCAACGGCGGTCTACTTCATCATCCTCTACCGCTTTAACAATCTGGAGTTCCCGCCGGGCGAAAAAGAGCGGATGCGCGCCGAAGTGCTGGTGGGCAGACGGGCATTCAGAGCAGACCGTCCCGATTACAGCGAGGCCATTAATGAACTTGTCCGGCAGAAGATCAAACGCCTGACCTCTCAGGGCAGAACGGTTGATACCCAGATGCAGGAAAAGCTCATAAAGGACTCCCAGCTTGAAGTGGTGTCAAGAGATTCCGAAGCAAAAGTGGGCGTGGTGAAAAGCTGGCGCTTTTCAAACATCCCCGCCAATACAGGGAAACCCATCTTTCTGCGTTACCGTCCCTATATCAACAAAGTTGCCAGCGAGGATCAGCGGCCCGCCCATCTTCTCTGGTCAGTGGGGATCCCCCGGGAGCGCAAGGCGGCCGCCCAGGCAGGCCCCCTGGCGCAGCAGAATGCCAAAACTTACGACATCTACCTCTATCCCCTTGATGACAAACCCGATCAGGTCATGACCGGCGTCTTCCACGAAAAGGAGCTCAAGCCTGAGTGGAACGTGGTCTCTTCTGACGGATATGTTTTCATGACCGTGGTCAACCTTGACCGATTGGGCGGAACCATGTTTTTCCAGCCTGCGGACGGCCCCAAACTTCTGGTGCCCGCCACAGGTTTCGCCGGGAACTACGCCCGGGCAGTGCTGGTCATCGGTATGGAGCTGATGCTCCTTGCCGCATTGAGCTGCGCCTTTGCCGGATGCCTTTCCATGCCGGTCGCCATCTTCATGGTGCTGAGCTATCTGCTCTTCGGCGCCTTCTCGGTCTACATGGTCAATCTGGAGTATCTGGCAGGCTTTGCCGACCGTTTCGGTCAGTTTGTAGGCAAGGTCCTCCTCTGGGTGGTGATCCCTCTTCAGCGTTTTGATGTCAGCTCCGTGGTTTCGGACGGCGTCCTTGTGGAATGGGCATTCATCGGATCGCTCTTCTTCCACATGATCGTGCTCAAAGCACTGCCTCTGGTGCTTCTGGGGATCTATTTCTACAACAAGCGTGAACTGGGGCTTATCGTCAGAAAATGAATAAATTCCGCATTATTACCATGTATTTTGCCTTGGTGGTCCTCACCATCGCTCTGCTCTTTTGTTCATCGGGTGTGTCACGGCGCCTTGACGCCGCCGTGGAAAAACACCATCTGCGTTTCACAGGCGAGATCAAGAACGCTCCTGTGCTGGTGACTTTCACCACTGTGGCACTGGGAAGTTTCCGTGGAATCGTGGCAGATTTGCTCTGGCTCCGTGCTGAAGCTCTCAAAGAGAAACAGAACTACTTTGAAATGGTTCAGCTCGCCCGGTGGATCACCGATCTTCAGCCCACCTTTTCAGGCGCAACCGCTTATCTTGCATGGAACATGGCGTACAACATCTCAGTCACCTGTTCCAGCCACGCCGAAAGGTGGCGCTGGGTCAACGAGGGGATCCGTCTGATCCGGGATCTTGCCCTTGAGTACAACCCTGAGGATCCCATCCTCTACAAGGATCTTGCGTGGATCTTCCAGCACAAGCTGGGCAACGTCCTTGACGATGCCAACTTGTACTACAAGAACCGTCTGGCGATCCAGATGATGAACATTACCGGCTCCGCCGAACCCTCATGGAAAGATCTTGCCTCAGCTCCTGCCAATGAAAAGGAGTTTATGAAAAAGTATCCTGCCGACGGCGAGGTGTGGGGCGTTTTGAACAAGTGCGGCTTCAAGGACTTTGACGCCCTTTATGATGATTTCAGAAGCAGGACTCCTGCGGCTCTTTCAGCCTCTCTCAAGGGCAGAGTCGGTGAGAAACTGCTCAAAGAAATGGAGCTCTTTCTGCGTGCCGAACTGCTCCGGCGCCAGCTGAAACTGGATCCTGCGGTCATCGTTGAGATCAATGAACGCTACGGCGTGCTGGATTGGCGCGTCCCTGAATCCCAGGCGATCTACTGGGCGACCATGGGGTTGAAACGGACTCCCGGAAACAAGGATGTGAATCTGGGCCGTCTCATTACTCAGTCCCTCTATGAATCGTTCCGGGGCGGCAGGCTGCTCATGGTCAACGACAAGGATTTCAACAACATCGTTGTGGCGCCCAATATCGCTCTGGTCGATGCCGTCTACAATACCTACGGTGAAGTCCATCAGATCTACGACGGCGGGGCGGAGTACTCCACATTCCGCAGCGCCCGGATCAACTTTATCAAAGAGGCCATCGGGATCCTTTACAACTACGGTAAGTTTTCCAAGGCAAAAGAGTATTATGATCTGCTGATCAAAGAGGAACCCCACCGCAAACGGGAGGACCTTGAAGCCTTTGTCACCGCACAGTGGGCGGAGGATGTCCGTGATGCGGGCGTCAAAAAGGCAAGTGAAGTCATCAGCGGTCTTATCTTCAAGAGCATCTTCTATCTCATTTACAACGACAACGATGCCGCCCTTGCCAATGAACGCATGGCGCGTTACATCTATGCCAAATACTCCGCTGATATCGGCAGCATGGAGCGCATGAAGCTCCCGAGCTACAACCAGATCAAGCGCGTGGTGGTGGAACAGTGCATGAAAACTTTCCCGCCCCAGATGGTGCTGATCCTCAAGGCGAAGATCGCCGCCGAACAGAATGAGAAACAGATCGACAACATGTTGAAAAAGATCCCCGGTGTCCCCGGAGCAAAGGAAAGGAAATAATGATGTGAGATGCTGATTGAAGAGAAAACCTGAAAGTTCTCTGTGACTTTTCAGACTTTTTCTCAGTTTTGCACCTGACTTGACAAAAACTGCCCGGAGCATTTGTATTCCTGTCCCGGGCAGGAACAGCAGGAGATCAACAGGAGCTGCTTTTCAACTTTTCAAAAAAGCCGCTTTGAATCAAAAAAGGAATCGTCAGCCGTGGAGACGGCGTAAAATAAACTGTAATTATTTGTAAAAACTCCGGAACTCAAATGAGGATAAGATGTTCCGGAAACAGAAAGGAAAAAATGGACGCTTTGGACCCGGCGTGTTTATGTGTTTTCGCATCTATCGTTGAGACAAGTAAAAGTTTTACCATCAGACCGGAATGGTTTTATTTCATCGGCAGCGTCATCGTTGCCATGGTCTTTTCACATTGCTGCTCCCTTATGGAGGCGGCGCTCCTGAGTATTTCCCCCAGTCAGGTGGCGGAACTCAACCGCTCTTTCCCCAGAGCGGGAAAATGCGTGATGTCACTCAAGCAGGATATTGACAAGCCTCTGGCTGTGATCCTTATCGTCAATACCGCCGCCCATACCATCGGTGCCGCCGAAGCCGGTGCAAATTTGAATGCTCTCTTCCCCGGCAACGCCACCATAATGAGCGTTTTTTCATTGATTTTCACTCTGCTCATGGTTCAATACACCGAACTTCTGCCCAAGACTCTCGGTGTGCGTTACAATATCAAGGTCATGCAGATCTGCGGTCCTGTTCTTCAGGTGCTGCTCTTCCTCTTTATGCCCGTTATCAAAGTGACTCAGTGGATCAACAAACCCTTTGAACGGCGCAAACCTGAGAAACCCACCACCGCCGAAGAGATTTCCGCTCTCGCCTCTCTTGCCCGGAGCACCCAGAGCATCTCCTCCCGGCAGGAGCGCATCATCAAGATGGTCCCCCATCTTTCTGAAAAGTCCGCCCGGGACGTGATGATCGACGTGGAAAACATTTCGTTCCTCACCGCCGATCAGACTCTGACCGACGCCATGAACTCAACTGCCAATGACTTCCACACCCGGTATCCCGTCTGTGAAGAGGATAATAAAAATGAAGTTCTGGGCTATGTGAACTTCAAGGAACTTGTGGCGATCCACCGCTCCCACCCCGGAACGGTCAAGGTCAACGACATCCTGCGCCCTGTGCCTTTCTCTGAACCCGACGACAGCGCCGCAGAATTGCTGGAGCATCTGACCATGCAGAACTGCCATATCACCATCGTCCGCGATCCCGCCACCCATACCACTCTGGGACTTGTGACTCTGGAGGATATCATTGAAGAGCTGCTGGGGGATCTTGATGACGAATTTGATCCTCTGCCCCGTACCTTCTACTCTCCCGGTGAGAACTTCTGGGTGGTGGGGGGCGGCGTGCCTCTGAGACTTCTTGCCCGCGATACCCATCTGGATCTGCCTTTGCGCGCCGAACCTGTGGGCGTCTGGGTCTCCCGGACTCTGGACAGACCTGTCCGGGTGGGAGATGTGATCCGTCACGGCAACGCGGAGTTTTACGTCCGCAAGATCCGCCGCGGACAGGCATGGGAATTCAACCTCAAAAGAATGAAAGAGTAAAGAATGAAGCTGTTTGTTGCAAAAGCTGTGATGTGTCTGGCAGGAGTTCTCCTTTTTGCCGGATGTATGAGTTTTGACTATGTGGGGCAGTCCTTTGCTCCCCGCACCGAGTCTTCGCCTGTGAGCGTTTTCAAGGGGAGAGATACGCTCCCCCCTGACCGTTACCGGATCATCGGCAGAGGTGTGCTTTCCGGTCCCAACTCCGTTGATGAATACGACCGTATGGCGGAGCTCCGCAGCGAGGCGCGGAAACATGGCGCCGATGCTGTGTGCATCGTGGGGACTCAGGTCAAAGCCGCAGGACTCTATCCCCGGGTCTCAGGAACCTTTGCCCCGCCCCTTGCCGCTTCAGAGAATGTGGACAATCTCAGCACTCAGAACAACGCCTGGGAAACCGATTCCTTCGGGCAGGTCCGTGTGCTGAAAGGCGAGGAAAAGGTGCGTTACACCTTTGAAACAAAGGTCCTCTTTCTCAAGAAGAGCGCTGATTTCGATAAAGAAATGAAATCACGTCCCTCTTTCCTGTGATTTTTTTGCAAAAAGCTCCGGCGGGATTCTTGCAATATGCAAAATAGTGTATTATATTACCCCGGAGCAAACCCTTTTTTAAGTTGGAATCTTTTGGAGTAAAAGAGCGAATGTCAGAAACTCTCCGGAACACTGTCCCTGACGAGGGCATCAGATTGTTCAGAAGCCTTTTTCTGTTGGTTCTGCTGCTGCTTTTTGCGGCGGCAGTCCTTTCCTATTCCCCTACGGATGCCGTGGTTCTCTACGGCGGCGCCGACGGGGTGACGGACAACTGGATCGGCTGGGCAGGAGCCTGTACGGCACACACGCTTTTCATGCACCTGGGATTGGGGACATATCTGCTTTTGATTCTTGTCTTCTTCCGCTGCGTGCGCCTGGGATTGGGGGAGTTCGTCAGTGAATACCATACTTTCCGCCACTGGCAGGGATTTTTTGCTTCTCTGCTGGTCCTGACAGGGACTCTCCTCCTTTTCGGTCTTACGCCGGAATCCTTTGAAGAAACACTTCCCTCCCTGGGGCTGGGACACCGGGAGGCGATCAAATCCGCTCTCCCCGGCGGCGTTGTGGGGCAGTATTTTTCCGCCCCCCGCAGCGGCGAACTCAGTGAAGGCATATTGCGCCACCTCATCGGCGGCGTGGGATGCTCCATTGTCGCCATTGCATTTCTTGCCGGCGGCGTCATCTGGCTTTATGTCGCCGAGTGGAAAGATTTGATCGCCGGATGTTTCCGCTCCCTTGCTCCGCTTTCTGCGGAGTCCGAAGCGCCGCAGGAGACGCACGCGGCTTTTTCTTTCAGAAAAGATCCTCAGGTTGTGCGTGGTGAAAAGCAGCAGACATTCACCTTTGACGCTCAGGAGTCTGTTCCTGCCGCCCCGCCGGAGTCTCCCGCTCCCCCCCCTGTTGCCGGACCGGCAGAATCTGCTCTTGTTTCCGAACCTGTCGCTCAGGAGGAAGAGAAAAAGGCTTTTGCCGAGACTCCCGCTCCAACAGGTGATGTAAAAACTGAAGAGCTCCTTGAAGAGGAACCCGAAGAGGAGCCCGCCCCCGCACCTGCACCGGCTTCTCTTCCCGCCGCCGCTCCTGCACCCATGCCCGCCCCTGCTGTGCGGAGCAATGACCTTGAGACCCGCATCACCCGGCAGGGGAACGCTTCAGCTCCTGTTTCCGCCGAGGATCAATATGTGCTGCCTCCCCTTTCCATGCTCTCTCAGGGAAATGAGGGCAGCGGCGAGGATCTTGAAGAGATCTCAAGGGCTAAGAACACTCTGAACCAGACCCTTGAAGAGTTCGGCATCAGAGGCTGGGTGAGCAACCACACCTCCGGACCCCGCCTGACCCGCTTTGAAGTCACCCTTGAACCGGGGGTGAACGTCCGCAAAGTGGAACAGATCGGCGACAACATCACCATGAACCTTTCGGCGCAGAGTGTCCGTATCCTTGCCCCCATCCCCGGCCGTCCGGTGGTGGGTATCGAGGTTTCCAACAGCAAGGCCTCCGCCGTCTTCATGCGCTCTGTGATGGAGTCCGATGAATGGCGCTCCGGCAAGGCTGAGATCCCCATCGCTCTCGGCAAGGATGTGGCAGGAAAACCTGTGGTCCTTGATATCGCTTCAGCGCCCCACATGCTTATTGCCGGTTCCACCGGTACCGGTAAGAGCGTCTGCTCCAACTCTCTCATCATGAGTCTGCTCTTCCGCTTCAAACCCCACGAGCTCAAACTCATCATGGTTGACCCCAAGGTGGTGGAGTTTGACGTTTACAAGAATCTCCCCCATCTGCTGACCCCTGTCATCAATGACTCCGCCAAGGTTCCTGTGGCGCTGCGCTGGGCGGTGAACGAAATGGAAAAACGTTATCGCATCCTTGCGGCCGCACGGGTCAAGAAGATCTCCGAATTCAACGCCCGTCCCCTGAACGGCGAACCGGTCTTTGATGACGACGGCGTGCAGATCCCCGACAGACTGCCGGTGCTGATCATCATCATTGACGAGCTGGGCGATCTTATGATGACCGAAGCGAAAAAAGATGTGGAAAACTCCATCACCCGTATCGCCCAGAAAGGACGTGCCGCTGGCGTTCATGTTGTGGTCGCCACCCAGCGTCCCTCCACCAACGTCATTACCGGCGTCATCAAAGCCAATCTGCCCACCCGTCTCTGTTTCCAGGTGCGTTCACTGGTTGACAGCCGTGTGGTCCTTGACTCTCCCGGGGGTGAAAAACTTCTGGGCAAGGGTGATATGCTTTACATGTCCCCCTCATCCATGCACATTGAACGTGTGCAGGGCTCTTTTGTGCCTGACTCCGATATCCAGAAGGTCGTTGAGTTCGTCAGCGCCCAGGTTCCCCAGAACTTCAATAACGAAGTCCTTGCCGAGGAAGATCCCGACGCAGAACCCGACTCAGATGAATGCGGCGATGATGATGATGCCCCCTGGGATACCGGCAAACCCGATGTTTCGGCACTTGTCAGGAAATATTTGCGTCCGGGGGATGGCGATGTGATGCGCCAGGCCCTTGAAGTGGTGATCCTTGAACGCAAAGCGAGTACCAGCTATCTTCAGCGCCGTCTGGGGATCGGCTACAACCGCGCCGCAGAACTTATTGACCAGATGGAATCCCGGGGCATCGTAGGTCCCCCTTCCGGCAGCGGCAACAAGCGGGATATACTGGTTTTTGACGGACTTGATATCAACGATTGAATCCCGAAAGGTGAATGATTTATGAATAACGAAAATAACGGCAACGAACTCTTCCCTGAAGGCGGTGCAGCTCCGCATCAGGAGAACAGCGCAGCAAAGGCTCAGGCGGCGGACTCCGCCCCCGCGCCCCATCCCCGGACTCCCGCTCCGGAAACTGCCAAAGAGGAAAAGATCATTACTGAAGAGACCATTATTGAAGAAGCTGAGATCCCCGATATCGACGCCGGCGGCGCCCGCAGCTGCGGCGAGTTTCTCAAACTTCAGCGCGAAAAGCTCAATCTGACCTACGCCGACGTCTTTGAAGCCACCCGGATCAAAGAGGATATGGTCCGGGCTCTTGAAGAGGAGGATTTTACTCAGCTGCCCCAGCCTGTTTATGTCATCGCCTATGTGAAGCGGCTCTGCCACTTTTACAACATCAACAATGCCCTTGCAAGAGAGTTTCTTGACCGGCTCAGAGCAGAGATCTCTTTTGACGTGCCTGAAGATGTTTCCAAATCCGTGAAAGGCAGTGACGAAAGCGAAGAGAATATGCGCCGGATCCGGAATCTGGCTTTTGCCGCGGCACTTGTGATTCTGCTGCTTCTTGTTCTCGTGATCTCAGGGATCACCATGGTGGTCCTGAATCTCCGCCAGTCGGGACATCAGCTGGAAAATAAGAGTCCTTTCAGCGAAAATACCCTTGTCGAACTGCAAGGAACGCCAAAACTTGTAATCCGGGAATTGTAAAATCACATTTCCTGTGCTATATTATGTAACTGTGAAAGATTATTTTTGCTGATCCAGAGGGATCGGAAGAGGAAGGAGAGCTTCTGATGAGCAGAAAATTGTTGTTGATCAATGGTCCTAACCTGCGGCTGCTTGGGCGGCGTGAACCGGAGATCTACGGCTCTGATACCTTGGCGGACATTGAAAAGGAGTGCACTGCCTGCGCCGCGGAACTGGGGTTTGAACTCCTCTGCTTCCAGTCTGACTGCGAAGGCGCTCTTATCAGCCGCATCGGTGAAGCTCCCCTTGAAGGCATTGAGGGGATCGTTATCAATCCTGCCGGGTACACGCATACATCAGTTGCGCTCCACGATGCACTTCTTGCGGCGGCGCTTCCGGCGGTGGAGGTCCACTTGAGCAATATTTTCAAGCGCGAGGATTTCAGGCACACATCCATTACAGGTTCTGCGTGCATCGGCGTCGTCGCCGGATTCGGCAAAGACTCCTATACTTTGGCCATACGGGCATTGACCGCCCGTTTGTCATAAAACCAACAATGAGGTAACGAATGATGAATATTGAAGACATTAAGACCATAATGAAGCTCATGGCAGAGTATCAGCTGACTGAGTTTTCAGTTGAAGCCGAAGGCAGCAACATCCGCATCCGCCGTGATGCCGCCGCAGTTGCTCCTGTTGCCATGCCTGTCGCTGCGGTCCAGAGCCTGCCTGTTGCTCCTGCCGCCGCCGCCCCTCCTGCTGCTGCCGCAGCCCCTGCTGCTCCCGCCGCCGCCGCTGTCGGCACTCCCATTGAATCCCCCCTGGTCGGAACCTTTTATGCGGCTCCCTCTCCTGACGCTGAACCCTTTGTCAAGGTGGGCGACCGCGTGACCCCTGATACTGTCATCTGCATCATTGAGGCCATGAAGGTGATGAATGAGATCAAGGCGGAAAAATCCGGTGTGGTCAAAGAGATCGTCGCTCAGAACGGTCAGCCGGTCGAATATGGTCAGGTCCTTTTAATTCTGGAGTAATATGTTCAATAAGATCCTTATCGCCAACCGTGGAGAGATCGCTCTGCGTATTCTGCGCGCCTGCCGCGAAATGAATATCCGCACCGTGCTGGTTTACTCCCAGGCTGATGCGGACAGTATGCCTGTCCGTCTTGCTGATGAGGCCGTCTGTATCGGACCGCCTCAGCCCCAGTCCAGTTATCTGCTCATTGAACGCATCCTTTCCGTCGCCGCCATCTGCGATGTGGACGCCGTCCACCCCGGCTACGGATTCCTTGCGGAAAATGCCTACTTCGCTGAAGCCTGTGCCAAACACGGTATCGCTTTCATCGGTCCCAGCGCCGCCGCCATGCGCGCTCTGGGCGATAAATCTGTTGCCCGCGAGACCATGCGTAAAGCCGGCGTCCCCGTGACCCCCGGCAGCGACGGACTCCTTGACAGTGAGGAACAGGCCCTTGAAATGGCGCATAAACTCAAATATCCTGTGATCATCAAGGCTTCCGCCGGTGGCGGCGGCAGAGGTATGCGTATCGCTCACAATGATGCCAGTCTGATCCAGGGATTCCATGCCGCCCGCACCGAAGCGGAAAAGGCTTTCGGCAACGGCGACCTTTACATGGAAAAATTCATCGTCAACCCCCGGCACATTGAAGTGCAGATCCTCGCTGACAACTACGGCAATGTGGTCTATCTCGGGGAACGGGATTGCAGTGTCCAGCGCCGGAACCAGAAACTTCTTGAGGAGTCTCCTTCCCCCGCCCTCAATGCCCGTATGCGTGAAAAGATCGGCAGCGCCGCTGTTAAAGCCGCCAAAGCCGCCGGTTACTCCAGTGCCGGAACCATTGAGTTCCTCTACACCGGCGAAGGGGAGTTCTACTTCATGGAAATGAACACCCGTATCCAGGTGGAGCATCCTGTGACCGAAATGATCACAGGTGTGGATCTTATCAAAGAGATGATCCGCATCGCCGCCGGAGAAAAAATGACTCTGCGGCAGAAAGATATCTCTCTCAAAGGTCACGCCATTGAGTGCCGTATCAACGCCGAAGATCCTGAACGCGGATTTGCACCCTGTCCCGGACAGATCTCTCTCTTCATCCCCCCGGGCGGCAGAAATGTGCGCGTTGACAGCCACGTCTACTCCGGATACCGGATCCCCCCCTACTACGACAGTCTGATCGCCAAATTGATCGTCTGCGGCGCCGACCGTCAGGAGGCCCTTGCCGTCTGCCGCCGCGCCCTCAATGAAATGGTCATAGACGGCGTCAAGACAACTCAGAGTTTTCAGAAAATGATCATCAGCCACAAGGACTTTGCAGAAGGCAAATACGATACCGGATTTGTTGACCGCATGTCCCAGAATACAAATAAGGAGGAAAAGCATGAAAAGTGAAAACAATCCCAATGCTCAGGAAATCCCCGCAGCAGTCAACACTCAGGCCGCTGCTGAGACCTCTTTGATGGAAGGTGAACTTGGCGAAATCAAGATCCACGAAAATGTTATCGCCAATCTGGTTGCCATGGCGACCCGTAAGGTCCCCGGCGTTTCCCGCCTGGCAGGCAGCACCGTGGTTGACGCCATTGCCAGCATCGTCGGCAGCCGCCGGATGCAGGCACGGGCCATTACCGTCGGTATTGCAGGCGACAACTGTGTGACCATTGATCTCAAACTCAATATTCTGGTCGGATTCCGTCTGCCCGATGTGGTCCAGCAGGTCCAGCGCGCCGTCATTGACAACATTGAGTCTGTCACCGGCATGACCGTGACACGGGTCAATGTGGCTGTTCAGGATATTGACGATCAGCCTGTGGATGAGGAAGAGGAAAACGCTGAAGAAGCAGACGCTGCGGCGGGTGCTCCTGTGTGCAGCATCCCCATGCCCTGAAGAGGCAGATGAGTGTTCCGGGGGAGCTGGCGACAGCGGCTTGGGACACTCTCTGAAAGTTGCCCGAAAACTCCGGAAAGGATTTTCATTTGATCCCTTCCGGAGTCTTCCGTTAAGAGAGTTGAACATCATAGGAAAAGCGCCCCCCCCCTTACAGAATTTGATCCGGGGAAAGTGCCTTTAATTGCAGGTGAAGCATGATCATCAAATATTGGAACATCATCAGTGACCCCGCACGGTGGCAGAATTTTGCACAGAGCGAGTTCGGTAAAGGATTCATAACCGCCTTGTGCCTTATTTTAGCCTTTATGCTTCTGCTTCTGGTCATCCGGGGCATCTTCAAACTGATCTTCAGGAGCCGCCGCTGTTCCGCCATTGAGGTTTTCCGTGAGGATGGCAGCACCATGGTCAACCGCGAGGTCATTTCTTCAGTAGTAGACAGAGAACTTGCCGCATATCCTGCTGTCAGCGCAGAAAAGATCCTGCTGACCCGGAAAGGCAGCACCTATCAGCTGACAGTTTACTGCACCTATCTTCTGAGCGATCAATCCGGGATCCCCGCCTTTTGCGATGAGTTCAAACCCAAACTGCGCGCTGTGCTTGAAAAAGGTTTCGGCATAACCACTCTTGAGCAGATCCGCTTCTGGATCTGCAATCCGGAAGAAAACGGGGACTCCGGCAGCGAAAATCCCCCCCATGTTCAGGAAAAAGATGCTTATATTGGCCTCTGAATCCCCGCGCCGCAAGGTGCTGCTTGAAAAAATCACCCCCGCCTTTACAGTGATCCCCCCATGCGTTGAGGAACTGGACTCCGGGGAGGAGCTTTTTGAGCTGCCTGAGAAGAATGCTCTGCTCAAAGCTGAGAATGTGGCTGAAAGATTTCCCGACGCCTTTGTGATCGGCGCCGATACAGCTGTCTTTGCAGAAAACAGAATGCTTGGAAAACCTGCTTCCGCAGCTGAAGCCGCAGAGATGCTTGCGCTCCTCGGGGGGAGGAGCCACAGGGTCATCAGCGGTGTGGCTGTGGTCTGTGCGGCAAAAGGCGTGCGCCGCTCGTGGAGTACGGTTTCTGAGGTCACGTTCAAGGAACTTTCAACCGGAACGATCCGGGAGTATATGGAGAAAGTGAATGTGCTTGATAAAGCCGGTGCCTACGCCATTCAGGAGTATCCGGAACTCCTGGGCGCCGCCTGGAGCGGCGAAAGGGAAAACATCATCGGTCTGCCCCTTGAAAGGTTGACAGGTGTCCTTAAAGAGTATGGTCTTGTGTGATGACACAAAAGGAATGAGAAAAATCATTCAGAAATAAAAAAAAGGGGTGTAAAATATATTTTTTTGAAAATTTTTTAAAAAAATCAATATTTTTACAGCTTTTAACTTGAAAAATCAGCATTTATCGTGTAAAGTATCTGATGGTTTATTGTAGAGGTATTTTTGAAGATAAATATAAAATTGATTGTCTTGAGGTAATAATGAGTTTGAAGTATATTCTGTCAGCAGTTCTGATGGTTGCCGGAGCGGTCGTTGTTGCAGCGCCCGCCAAGGCGGTTTCCCCCCTTTCCGCTGAGATTTCCGCAGCTCTCAAAATGAAAGAGCATACCCCTGCAAGTGTTGCAGCCAATCCTGCATCGGCAGTCAGGCAGCTCCAGTATCTCAACGGTAAAGATGCTTACGCCACAGCACTTCTGGGGATCTGCTACAAAGAGGGATTCGGTGTTGCCGCATCTCTCCCCAAGGCCCGTGCCGCTTTTCTGAGCGCTGCCGCCAAAGGGGATGCCATCGGTCAGTTCTGGGGCGGTTATTTCCTGCTCAAAGGTCTGGGCGGTGCCCGGGATGTGGTTAAGGCTGTGGATCTTCTTGAAAGTTCCGCTGTTCAGGGAACTTCCAACGCCATGCTGCTTCTGGCTCATGTCTACCTCGAAGGTTATGCTGAAAAAGGCAAAGTGATCCTGGCTGAGGATCATCCTCTTGCACTGCGCTATCTGCGCCGCGCAGCTGCCGGCGGCAACAAAGAGGCCGCTATGATCCTGGGTGACTGGTTCTTCAAGGGCGGCATGATCAAAAATGATCCTGTTCAGGCCCGGGAATGGTATGTTGCCGCCAAAGGACATGCTGCCAGCGAAGCCGCTGTGGCTGAGGTCGATTACGAAAACTCTTCCGATGCGGATGATAAAGAAGAAGCCTGGGAAAAAATTGAGGCTCTTGCCAAAGCCGGAAATCCCCGTGCCCAGGTCTATGCTGCCGGCTGCCTTTATAAAAAGGGCGAAGATGCCAAAGCTGCTGCTCTTGCAGAGTCTGCTATGAAACAGGGTTATCCCGCCGCCTTTACGCTCCGCGCTCACATTGCCCGCAAGGCCGGTCAGAAAGAGTGGGTCGGATATATGGTCAAAGGTGCCGAAGCCGGTGATCCTGATGCCATGGCCGCTGCCGGGTTCCATCTTGTTTCCACCTCCCGCGCTCAGGCCGCCAAAGGCATTGAGATGCTGGGGCGCGCTGCCCGCAGAGGCGTTCTTGACGGCAGAGTCAAGATGGGACGCCTTTATCTTCAGGGTAAGCAGGTGGCTAAAGATCTCCCCAAAGCATTTGCTTATTTCAAGGATGCCGCCGAAAAAGGCAGCGCCGAAGGTAAATATTATCTCTCTCTCTGCTACTTCAAAGGTCTCGGATGCAAGGTCAATTACAACAATGCCGCCCAGCTCGCTTTTGAAGCTGCCGGGAGCGGTGACAGTTACGCCCAGACACTTTACGCCACCTATCTGAGAGACGGTGTCGGCGTGCAGCGCAACACCACGGCTGCCGTTGCTTATTTGGAAAAGGCTTCAAAGCAGGGCAACAAACACGCAACTGCACTGCTCTCTGTTTTGATCAGCTAGGCTCATGATGTCCAGAGCGACAAGATCGGATCCGGTTTGGATCTGGTTCAGAAATCAGCCGTTGACGGTGATGCGGTTTCAGCTTACTCTCTCGGTAAGATCTACACCGAAGGCGTCAAGATGCCCCGCAACTTTGCTCTCGGACGGAAAAACTTTGAACTTGCCATCAAGCGCAACTATGCTCCTGCTTACGCTGCTCTTGCCGACTACTATTTCAACGGCTGGGGCGTCAAACGCGACACTGTCAAAGCACATCAGCTCCTTGCTGAAGGCCGGAAGGTCCGCAGCGGCGAAGCCGTTGTCAAGCAGGGAATCGCCAAGCTCAACGGAATCGGCATCAAAAAAGATGTGGCTGCCGCTCTGAGAGATTTCCGTGAAGGAGCCAAACTGGGCTGCTCCGACGGTGAACTCTGGCTGGGATTCGCCAATGCCAAGGGAATGGGCGTTCCTGTGAACGCTGTGACCGCCTACAACCATTACCGCCGCGCCGCCGCCATGGGCAATGCCACAGGTTACCTGATGGTCGCCCTCTGTTTCCGTGACGGGATCGGCGTCCAGCAGAGTGTTCCCTCTGCCTACCAGTATCTGAAAGAAGCTGTCAAACAGGGCAACTCCACTGCCATGTATGAAATGGGACTCCTCTACGCCAACGGAACTTTCGTCAAAAAGGATATCGCTGAGGCTGTCAAGTGGTTCCAGAAGTCCGCCGAAAGCGGCAACAGTTACGGTGTCTACGAACTTGCCTGCTGCTACGAAAACGGCAGAGGCGTGAAGAAAGATCTTGCCAAAGCTGCCTCCCTTTACAAGGTGGCTGCTGATGCAGGCAACCGTTATGCACAGTTCATGATCGGCAGATGCTATGAGGGCGGACTCGGCGTTCCTCAGGATAAATATGAAGCTGTGAAGTGGTACAAAAAAGCCGGTCAGGGCGCTGACGGTTTCAAATATGCTGCACAGCGTGCCAAAGAACTTCAGGATGAATTGGAAAAACTTATCCTGTAATATTACAGAAAACAAAAGAAAGGTATTGTGAAAATGTGTCAGAAAGAGATTTTCGCTGACGGTATCGGTCAGATCCACTTCGCCGGAGCTATGGTCCGTTTTGATTTTGTCACTCTTCAGCCCGGCGCTGAAGGTGAAGCTCCTGTGGCCGAAAGCACCGTCCGTGTTATCATGCCTCCCCAGGGATTCCTGAGCGCCTACAACTCCATGCAGCAGCTCATCGACAAGCTGCTTGAAGCCGGCGTCCTTAAGAAGAACGAAGCTGCAAAGTAATAAATCGTTCCCCGACTTTCATCTTCCCGGTGCAGAACCGGGAAGATGGGAAGGAAAGTTGCAGTGAACTGAAAATATCAAGCACAACTTCCGGGATCACTCTTTTCGGGGATTTGTCCTTGTGTTTTCGGAAAATCAAATAGTAGAGTTTATAAACAGACAACATAAAAAACAGGGATTGAAAGAATGAAGAAAATCAATCAAATCGTCGCCGGCGTCGCTGTGTTGGCAATGGTGTGCCTCTTCTCCGGATGCCAGAGTATGGAGGATTACCGCAATGAGCGTGCCGAGTACGCCATCAAACACTTTGAAGGCGCCAAGTACCGTGAACTGGTGGAAGGTAAAAAACTGACACTTCAGGAGTGTATCGACCTTGCCAGAGAACACAACCTCAATCTTCAGGTCAGCAAACTTGAGGAAAAGGTTGCCCGCGAAATGAGAACCGCTGAGATGCTGGGAATGCTCCCTGAACTCAACATCAATGATACTGCCACTTTCCGCAGCAACACCGCCGCTTCTTCCAGCAAAAAGGTCGGTGAAGACGGTTTGACCTATGGTTACTCCACCAGCCAGGAGAGAAATGTCAACTATCTCAACATTGACCTTGCTTTGAGTGTTCTTGACTTCGGTCTTGCATTCTTCAACACCCAGCAGGCTCAGGATCGCGTCTATATGCGCGAACAGCGCACTCTGCGCGCCGCCCAGAACCTGACTCTTGATGTGGTCCGCGCCTACTTCTCAGTCGCCGCCGCCCAGAAAGCCATCAAGATCACCTCCGGCCTTCTTGAAGAGTGCCGCAACCGTTACGAGCTGATCCAGAAGCTGGGCAAGAAAGGTCAGATTGACCCCTTCCGCGCCTTTGATGAGACCCGACGTTTCATTGATATGGAAAAGCGCCTTACCAACTATGTCCGCAGCTATCAGAACAGCTGCGTTGAGCTGCGCTCTCTCATGGGTATGGCTCCCTCCGGCAAGATCGTCGTTGAGGATGCCTACCTGAACTCTCTGCCCTCCTACGAACTGCCCGATATTGAACTGATGGAGCAGATCGCTCTCTTCAAGCGTCCTGAACTCTATGAAATCGACATCCAGCGTCACATCAACATCCTGGAAGTCCGCAAAGAGATCGTCATGATGTTCCCCCAGGTCCGTCTTTTCTATGACTTCACCAACTCCAGCAACTCCTTCCTCTATCACATGAACTGGTGGGAACTCGGTATCCGCGCTGCTTACAACCTGCTGAAGATCCCGGTGCACGTTTCCAGAGCCATGGCCATGAATGATCAGGTTGCTGCCGATGAAAAACGCGGTTTCGCTCAGGCCATCGCTGTTATGGCTCAGGTCCGTATCGCCCACGCCAATCTTCAGGCCACCAAAGAGCGTTATGACATTGACGCCAAGACCCACAAGGCTTTCGCTGAGAACCTGGCTCAGGCCCGCCGCACTGTCCGTTCCGGTGACCTGTCACAGCTCCAGTTGGATCACATCCGTCTTGCCACTGCTGAGACTGAGATCGAGCGTCTGATGTCTCTCGGTAACTACTACGTCTCTTACTACCGTATGCTCAATGCTGTGGGTATCAACTCCATCAGCGCCAAAAATATCACTCACATCCGCGCTGAGCTTGAACTTGCCAAGCGCCGCGCCGCCAAGGAACTTGAACTTGCCCGCCGCGAATACAAAGCCCGTATGGCTGCCGCAGGTGCCAAGAATGACGATGCTGATGTGGTTTCCATCAGCAGCAAGGTTGTCAATCAGCCTCTGACCAACTTCGGTTCTGTTGACTTCCTTTCCATCTACGATTCAACTCCTGCCAGAGTTGACAAGGCCGGCAAGGGCGGCAAGTAACAAATACTGCCCTTTTGCCCCGCGGGGGAGGGCGGCGTTCCTCAGGTTATCTGCTCTCCACCCTTTCCCGGGCAAAATAAGGCGATCTTTCAACAGGTCGCCTTTTTTCATGAAATCCTCTATCTCTTGTAAATTTACTTTAACATTTCATTCAGAAAGGACCTTGTAATAATGAGTAAATGTCCCTATTGCAATATTGAAGTCAGTGAAACTGCCATTGAAGTCGAAGACGGATGCTGCCCTGAGTGCGGCGCCATGCTCGGCGCCCCTGATCTTGTCATGGGCGATGATGATATGGATGACGATGATGAATTTGATTACGGCGAAGATCAGGAAGATATCTTCGGCGATCTTGATGAAGATGATGAGTTCCAGCATGCCAGCGAATTTGATGATGACGAATTTGACGGTATTGATGATGAAGAGTTTGATGACGAAGAGTTTGATGACGAAGAGTTTGATGACGACGAGGAGTGATTATGTTTGATATTGAGATCCGCAGAACTTTTTCTGCCGCACATCAGCTTAAAGGCTATGATGGTGACTGCCGCAACCTCCACGGTCACAACTACAATGTCATCGCTGTGGTCAGAACCGATACCCTCAACGAGATCGGTATTGCCCTTGACTTCAAGAAACTCAAGGCCGCTCTGGACGGGATCCTTGACGGATATGACCACAAGAACCTCTCTGAGCTCCCTGAGTATCAGGAGCTGAACCCCACAAGCGAAGTGATGGCCATGACCATCTACCGCCGTCTCAGCGAAATCGTCAATGACGGCACTGTCAAGGTGCGCAGCATCCGTATTGAGGAGTCCAGCTCCTCCGGCTGCACCTATTTTGAGGAGTAAGTACCTTAAAGTGCGCGTTTGTGAAACCTTTGCAAGTCTTCAGGGAGAGTCTACCCATGCCGGGAGAAAGTGTTTTTTCATCCGGCTCATGGGGTGCAATCTGAACTGTTCTTACTGCGACACCGCCTATGCCCGCACCTTTGAGGGCGGGGTGGAGCGTTCAGTGGACTCTCTTGTTGAAGAGGTCATTTCAAGCGGTCTCTCTCTTGCTGAGATCACCGGCGGAGAACCCTTGTGTTCCCCCGATACGCCGGTGCTCTGTCAGAAACTTCTTGATGCCGGGATCGAAGTCCTGGTGGAAACCAACGGGTCCCTTCCGCTGGATGCACTCCCGGTGCAGGTCCGCAAGATCGTGGACTGCAAACTGCCTGATTCAGGCATGAGTTCTTTTATCTGTTACGACAACTTTGCCAAACTTCAGAAACATGATGAAGTCAAGTTTGTCATCTCTTCGCGCAGGGACTTTGATTTTGCCTGCGATGTAATCGTCAAATACGCCCTTTCTGAACGCACTCCCCATCTTATTGCCAGTCCCGTCTGGGGCAAAGTCTCTTTTGAAGAGTTGAGCTCCTGGGTCATGGACTCCCCGCTCCCCTGGCGGATGCAGTTGCAGATGCACAAGATCATCTGGGGTGACCGCAGAGGCGTTTGAGGAGCCTTTTATGGAAAAAGCTATCGTTTTACTTTCCGGCGGTCTGGACTCCGCCACCTGTCTTGCCATTGCCCGTTCAAAGGGCTTTGAATGTTACACTTTAGCCTTTGACTACGGTCAGCGCCACAGATGTGAACTTGAACGGGCCGCTCTTGTTTCAAAGAGCCTCGGCGCTGTCAGACATTCGGTCATGACCATTGATTTAAGACAGTGGGGTGGCTCCGCACTTACCGATGACTCCATTGATGTCCCTGCCGCCAACGGCAGCGGCGAAATGCCTGTGACCTATGTCCCCGCAAGGAACATGATCTTCCTTTCTTTTGCCGCCGCCTGGGGCGAAGTTTTGAAAGCAAGGCATATTTTCATCGGCGTCAACAGCGTGGATTACTCCGGATACCCTGACTGCCGCGCCGCTTTCATCGACTCTTTCAAACGCACCGCCAATCTGGGAACATGTGCCTCAGATGAGGGATGGAGCTGGGAGATTGAAACGCCTCTTCAGGCTATGAGCAAAGCTGAAATAATCCGCACCGGGACAGCACTCGGAGTGGATTATGCCATGACCGTCAGCTGCTACAACCCCGACAGCGACGGACATGCCTGCGGTATCTGCGACAGCTGCACGCTCCGCAAGGCGGGCTTTGCCGAAGCGGGTGTGCCGGATCCCACTTGTTATCAGGAGCGCTGAGAGATGGATAAGATCCGCATTGAAGGCATTTCTGTCAACGCTCTTATCGGAACTCTTCCCCATGAAAGGATCCGGCGGCAGAATCTCATCATTGACATTGAGGTGGGAGTTGATTTGAAAGCCGCCGCCGCTTCTGATGATCTTTTCAAAAGTGTGGATTACTCTGAAATTGAAAGGCAAACTCTTGAGATCGTTTCAGAAAGTTCCTTTTATCTTCTTGAGGCCCTCGCCGGAGCCATCGGTAAAATGCTCCTTTCCTATGACCTTGTCCAATACGGTAAAGTTTCCCTTTTCAAAGCCGCCGGCAGCGCCGCGGGAAAAGGTGTACGCATTGAAATGGAGTTTCAGAAATGAAAACCCCTCAGGATAACCTTACGCCCATGATGCGGCAGTACAAAGAGGCCAAAGCCTCCATCCCCCCCGATGCTGTACTGCTTTTCAGACTGGGGGATTTTTACGAGGAGTTTTTTGAAGATGCCGAAAAGGTCAGTTCCGTTCTTGATCTTGTACTGACCAAGCGGCAGGGATATCCCATGTGCGGATTCCCCCACCACGCCCTTGAAAGCTATCTCCCCAAACTTGTGGGGGCAGGGCTCAAAGTTGCCATCGCCGACCAGATGGAGGATCCCAAACTTGCCAAGGGCATCGTCAAGCGGGAAATCACCCGCATCATCACCCCCGGAACCGTTACCGAAAGCACCATGCTCAACGCCGGGATCAACAACTATGCCGCCGCTCTCTGCCGGGATAAAAGCGGCGTTTACGCTCTGGCGGTGCTGGATATCAGTGTGGGTGAGTTTTTTGTTTTTACCGGTACTCCGGAACAGATAGACTCTGAACTCAGGCGTTTTGATGTCAGAGAGACGCTGATAGACAAAGACCTGCTTGATGAACTCAAAAATACGCCTCCCCTCCCCGGGCCTGAGAAGATGCTCTTTACTGAGCTTGACAGCTATGAGTTTGATTATCAGGAAAACCACTCTTATCTCTGCGAACACTTCGGCGTCGTTTCCATGGATGGTTTCGGCTGCCGGGAGTTTCCTCAGGCGGTGTGCGCCGCAGGAGCTCTTTTGCGCTATGCGGTCCTCAACTTGCGCCACGAAGCTGGACATGTGACCAAGCTGGAACTGCGTTCATGCAGCGGCGCCCTTGAACTTGATCCCATCTCCCTGCGGAACCTTGAGATCGTCTGCTCCATGTATGACAAGAGCAAAGCAGGCTCTCTGCTGGGCGTTATTGACAAAACTGTGACCCCCATGGGGGGCAGAAAGCTCAGAAACTGGCTGCTGCGCCCTCTCAAGGAACACGACCCCATCGTGGAGCGCCTTGACGCTGTGGAGGCGTTCCAGTATGACCAGCTCTCACTTGCTGAACTGCGGGAGACCATCGGCGTGATCCGGGATATTGAACGGATCACCGGCAAACTCAACATCGGCAGCGCCGGTCCCCGGGATATGCTTGCTCTTGCCGTTTCTCTTGACTGCCTGCCCGGAGTCAAGATGCTGCTTGAGCCTTTTGGTCTGCCTGTCTTTGAGAAAGAACTGCGGCGCATCGCGGACTTTTCTGAGCTTGTGAAAGAGATCCAGGAGACTGTGGATGATGAGGCCCCGGCCCTTCTTTCGGAGGGGGGAGTCATCAAAAGCGGATTTTCCCCGGAACTGGATGAGCTGCGCTCCGCTGCCACCGAAGGCAAGAACTGGCTGGCGCAGATCCAGATGCGGGAGATCGAACGCACCGGGATCAAGTCCCTCAAGGTGAAGTTCAACTCCGTTTTCGGTTATTATATTGAAGTGAGCAAATCCAATCTGGGCGCCGTCCCTGAAGATTATATCCGCAAGCAGACCCTTGTGAATGCCGAGCGCTTCATCACTCCCGAACTCAAAGAGCTTGAAAACAAGATCCTGGGCGCCGAGGAAAAGGCGCGGAACCTTGAAAGCGAGATCTTTGCCAATCTGCGTGCCCATGCCGTTGAGTTCACCCACGCCCTTCAGGAGTCAGCCGACGCCGTCGCCGCTGTGGACGCCCTCAGCGCCCTTGCCGAGACCGCCCGGCTCAACCACTATATCCGCCCTGCCATCTTTGATGATGACCGCCTTGTCATCAAAGGGGGAAGACACCCTGTCATTGACCGCATGGCGCCGGGGAACTTTGTCCCCAATGACTGCCAGCTGGATGGTGATTTCAACCGCCTTATGCTGATCACAGGTCCCAATATGGCGGGTAAATCCACCTATATCCGGCAGACGGCGCTTCTGGTCATCATGGCTCAGGCGGGATCCTTCATCCCTGCCGACTCCGCCGAAATCGGACTTGTAGACCGGATCTTCACCCGGGTGGGCGCCGCCGATGACCTTGCCCGGGGGCAGAGCACCTTTATGGTTGAAATGCTGGAAACTGCCAATATCCTCAACCATGCCACTGCAAAGAGTCTGGTGATCCTTGACGAGATCGGCAGGGGGACCAGTACCTTTGACGGACTTTCCATCGCCTGGTCGGTGGCGGAGTTTCTCCACGATGAGATCCGCTGCCGCACCCAGTTCGCCACCCACTATCACGAACTGACTGAACTGGCAAGAACACGCCGGGGCGTCAACAACTACAATGTGGCAGTGCGTGAGTACGGCGAAGATATCATCTTTCTGCGCCAGATCGTTCCCGGTCCCAGCGACCGCAGTTACGGTATCCATGTGGCGAAACTGGCCGGACTCCCTCAGGAGGTCCTGAGCCGCGCCAACGATCTTCTGGAGCTGCTGGAACGCACCGGCGACGCCCAGCGCGATGCTGTTACCCGTCTTCCCCGTCACGCAGTCAGACTCAAAAAGAAGGGCCGCCGTGATGATGATTCTGAACAATTACTGTTATTTTAAGGAGTTTTGAAAATGAGCCGGATCCCTTTGACCCACATGCCCTGCGGCAGCAGCGGCGTTCCTGACCCCCTGATGGCAAATCTCTTTGGTGAGTTTGCCGCCAACGGTGCCGAATTTATTGTTATCAATGAACACATGGCAGCCCGTATCATTGATGAAAGACGCTATTACAGCGTCCTTGACAGCCAGATCCGCAAGGCCGGTATCAAGCTCTTTGAGATCCACGCCCCTTTCGGTGAGTGCTGGGATCTCAATTGCAGTGTGGTTTCCCGCAGGGATGAGATGATCCGCGAACATATCCGCTGCATGAACTACGCTGCCGAAGCCGGATGCAAAACCTATGTGATCCACGTCGGCGCATGGGACTGCATTTTCAGACCGGAAATCTCTCTTGAAAAGATGCGCTCCCTGGCGCTGGATTCTCTGGAAAAACTTCTCCCCGCCGCCGAAAAGGCAGGGATCATTCTGGCTGTGGAAAACAGTTTTGAAATGTCCAACGCCACGGATGAGGTGGTGTGGCTGCTGAAACACTTTGACTCCCCCTTTATCGGATGCTGCTTTGATACGGGCCACGCCAACTACATGACGCCCTCTCCCGACGGCAAGCCCAAAGCCTATTCCGCCTATCAGGTGGAGCAGGCGTGGCGGGGCAATCTGATCCAGGAGCCTGCGGCGCTGGAAAAATTGCTGCCCTATATCGTCACCTGTCACATCCATGATAACAACGGTCTCGGCGATCAGCACAGCCTGCCCGGAAGAGGCAATATCAACTGGAAAGAGCTGATGCCCAAACTCCTCAGCGCTCCCCGGCTGGTCAGCTGCCAGAGCGAAGTGGCATTCATCCGCGACCTGATCCCTGTGAAAGAGCTTGTTTCCACCATGGAGCGTCTTGTCTACGGCACCTGGGAGTAATCAAACTTCTCTCCTTTGCCGCAGCTCCTTTTCAAGCTGTAAAAAAAGCGCCTTGAACGAAGAAAAGTTCAAGGCGCTTTGCTTTTGGAAGGAGGTGTTATTTCACTTCAACCAGACGCACGTTGTCGACCCATGCCTTACCGGTGGCTTTCCGCAGGGTGAAGCCCAGATAAGGTTTTTCTCTGGTTCCGATCTTGGCGGCAGTGGTGAACTCCATTTCCATACGGACCCAGTCATTGGAACCGGTCATGGCAGAAGTGGGCATGGAGAAGTACTGCTTGGCAGGACCGGGGCCGCCGGTGCGGATATAGGAGTAGAAACCGCTGGCGTTACGCTCCTGAGCTTTCACATTTTCCAGCTTCACGGAGAAGGAGAAAAGGTATTTGGTATTGGGTTTGAGTTTGGGAAAGTAGGTCAGTCCCTCGCCGGGAGTCAGCACCGCAGAGGCGCCGGCGGTACGGAAGGTCTTGTTGTCAACGATCAGCACCTTATTGCCGTACCACTGTCCCTTTTTCCAGTTTCCGAGGAAACGCTTGCCGTAGGGCTTGACTTCAAAGTCACCGTAGAGGATGATGGAGTCGTTGGGAACCTTGTCGCCGATGATGACCACTCCGCAGTTTTCGGGGTTCTGTTTGGGGAAGGGGGACCAGACATAGTAGGGCTGGACATTTTTTCCTTTCAGCATACGGCCCCGGGTGAAGTTCGCCATGAAACTCTTTTTGCCTTTGAGTTCAGGCATGTAACTGCGGGGAATACGCAGTTCGGCGATCCACTTTTTGCCGGGAACGATGCCGGATTTGTACTCCACGTTGCTGTTCCACTTCATATCGTGTTTTTTGACCACCCAGCGCATATCGGTGACGCATCCGTTGCTGCCCAGCATGATCTGGTAAAGCACATCGGATTTACGGTCATCGCTGAAAAAGAGCTCCACAAGGTTGTCCCGCCAGAGATCCATTTCATCAAATTTGCGTTTAGCTTCAAGAAGGTTGTTTGTCTCAGGCTCTTCGCACTCAAAGGCGAAATAGAAGTTGTCTTTGTCGCAGAGCATACGCACCTGAGTTCCCACCTCAATGGGGGTATCTTTTTTGGTACGGGCGATCATGTGGACAGGGGTGGAGCGGTTCCACTCTTTTTCATTGAGTTTGCCGTCAATGGTGATCTTGGCTGTGGTTTCGGGCATGGCGGCGGTCCAGATCTTCCGGTCATTGTTGGCTTTGTCAAACTCTTTTCTGCCGTCAAGGACTTTGCCCCACAGCTCTTTGCGGATGAATTTCACACGGGCAAGAGCCGCTTTGTCTTTGGCGGTGAGCTTTTCAGCCTTGTCAAAGAGTCCTTCGATGCGCTTGATTTCAGCGGGGGAGTAGATCTTGTTCCAGATGTCATACTGAGAGGGGAGCGCTGCCTGGGGACCGATGGAGGTTTCACGGATGTTGGCCATGATGTCTTTGAGCCAGTGCTTTTCCCAGGTGAGATAGATCTCTTTGAGCACCGGAGCCGCTTTGCCGTACATAAGAGCGTAGTGTTCATCCATAAGGGCGTTGACATCGGTATTGCTGTCCCAGAGGACTTTGCCGAGAACATAGAAGTTCATAGCGCCGAAAAGCCAGTGGTCGGTTTCGGATTCAAAGAAGGTTCCGAAGGAGTGGGGAGCGCTCTTTTTGAAGAAACTGCCCACAGCATAGGGGGTGAAGTTGGGGATGTCGGTGATGGCGTTGCCGCACTTGGTGGCATAGGTCCACAGATAGGTTTTCTGTCCCAGCTTCTTGTACCAGTCGGCGAGAAGCTGCATATCTTTGGTCTGGGCGGCGGGGTTCATCTCTTTCCAGGGACCGGTGAGAGCCAGGTGGACGATCATGTTGGAGGGGATCTTTCTCCGGGGGATCCGTTTGTATTCGGCGTAAGCCATAACGGTGATGTATCCAGGGATCTTGTTGGCGGTGAGGCGCTCGGCAATATCCACTTTGAAGTCCCAGATCATTTCAGAGACGGCCTGGGGACCTTTGGCGTAGACCGCCTTGCATTTGGGGCACTGGCAGGCGAACATGCCGTCGTTGGGCATGATGTTGAAGAAAGGACGGTTGAAGAAGTTGCTGTTCCAGTAGACTTTGCCGTTGGGCATGAGGACATTGCGGCTGGTGGCGGGTTTGCCCTGAAGGAATGCGGCGGCATCCTGATAGATCACCTCTTTCACAGGAGAGGTGAAGCAGAGATGTCCCATGCGGGTGCTGGGGGCGGTGATGTGGGTTCCGTCCATACGGGAACCGTCGCCCCGGAGTGCAAAGTATTCAGGGTTGCTCTTGCGGAATCTCTGGACAAGACCCAGATAGGCAAGGCCGTGGCAGTTGGGGATCCGCAGGGTGCTCATGCGCTGATAGAAGTTGGTCATCTTGCCCACGCTCAGCTTTTTCATGCTTTCAGGCAGAAAGTCCGTTTTGTTTTTGTTGAGGGCTTTCAGCTCGATGCAGTAGATCTGACGGTACTGGCTGTCGGGACGGTCTGCGATGTCAATGGCGGGGAGTTCCCAGTTTTTCTTAACAGGGACGATGGTTCCCATGTCGCCGGGGAAGTAGAATTTGACGCCGCCGAAGCGTTCAAGGAAATCGTAGACGCCCGTCAGGGTGCCCCGTTCTTTGAAAGATTGTTTCACAGCATCGCGGGAACCGTCATCGTTGCCGATGATGATGACATTGCCTTTGAAGCTCTTGATAAAGAATCCGTCACGGTCAAGATTTTTCAGGTCGATACCCGCAGTGGCGGCGGCTTTTTTGTCCCCCACGATAATGGCGGGAACTTTGCCGGAGGGAGCGGTTTTGACAGTCACTTTGGAATTGGTGATCCTGCCCATGAAATCTGCCAGCTCCTGAGCGGCGAATTTGGCAATGGGTGCGGCGCTCCGGGGAGCGACCACTTCAAAGGCGGCCTTGCCGTTTTTGACCAGAGTGATTTCCGCTTTTTTACCCACATTGTACCGCCGGGGACTGACGGCTTTGGGTGCGAAAGCCGGCATAGCTTCGCAGCAGAGGAAGGCGGACACTGCAAGTGCAGCGATCAGTAATTTTTTCATACAATACTCCTTTTGTTGGTGAAAAAATGCTTATTTACTATACTCCTGAAAAAAGCATTTGTCAAGATAATGAATGGAATACAGAATAAAAAAATCCCCCTGCCGTATTTCAGAGCAGGGGGAGACGCAGGAGCGTTTACTCCGGATCATTTTTCACTTTTCTGCGTTGCGGCAAGTTTCTTGCCACGCATTTCAGCCCAGACACCGGCGCAGCAGGCAAAGGCGGCGGCGATGATGTATGAGATGTTCAGAGGAACTCTCAGGCCCACAGGAGCTCCCAGCGTTTTGGAACTCAGAAGATAGGTGCAGGTGATGAAGAGCATGAAAAGTCCGGGGATCAGGGTGATGGCAGTGGGTTTGTTCAGCTTGCTCAGGTAGATGGTTGCGGCGACCAGAGTACAGACGGCGATGACCTGATTTGCCCAGGCGAAATAGTTCCAGAGCATGTTGAAACTCTTTGCGTCCTGATTTGACCACCAGAGGAGCAGGGAAACGATGATGATCATGGGAAGACACACCAGAAAGCGTTTGAAAAGAGGTTTCTGGTCAATCTGGAACTTTTCAGAAAGACTCAGACGGCAGCTCCGCAAAGCGGTATCCCCTGAAGTGACGGCAAGAATGATGACACTGAGAACAGTGATACCTCCCACCCAGGAGCCGAGGAAGTAGTCCACGATCCTTCCCAGAGCCACAGGGGCGGCAAGTTTCATGGTTTCAGGCAGAATGTTGAAAACCGCCAGCGCCGCCGCCGCCCAGACCATGGCGATGAAGCCTTCAAGGACCATCATGCCGTAGAAGCTGCTCCGGGCCTGACGCTCAGAACGCATGGTGCGGGCGATGATGGGGGACTGGGTGGCGTGGAATCCTGAAATGATGCCGCAGGCAATGGTGATGAAAAGCATGGGCAGAACAGGTGCGGTGCTTTTCCCGGCTTTGAAGGCGGCGCTTTCCCGAAGAATGGAGGGATCGGCAATGCCTGCCATCATCAGTTTCACAAAGATGGCAAGGGTCCCCAGAAGCAGGAGTCCGCCGAAGATGGGATAGCAGTTGCCGATGATCTTGTCAACAGGGAACATGGTGGCGATGACGTAATAAAGGAAAACGCCCCCCACAGCGTACCAGAAGTAGCAGTTTTGAAGAGGATCGGTCTTGGCGAATCCTGAGATCATGTCATCCAGAAGATTGGAGGGCACATTGATGAAGACCGCCACCACCAGCAGCAGACAGATCATCATGAAGAGGGAAAAGAGATTTCCGAAAGTTTTTCCGCAGTTTTCCTCAATGAGTCCGGGCAGATTGGAACCCTTGCTCCGCAGGGACATCATGCCCGCCGCCATATCGTGAACAGCGCCGCCGATGATGTTGCCCATAGGGATGAGCAGAAAGACCAGTTCACCGAATTTGATACCGATGATGACGCCGATCACAGGGCCGATGCCGGCGATGTTCAGAAGCTGGATCAGCATGTTCTTCCACTGGGGCATGGGAACGTAATCCACGCCGTCTGCCATGGAAACCGCCGGAGTGGGACGGTCATCCGGGCCGAAGATCTTTTCTACAAGTTTTCCGTAGGTGAAGTACCCGGCGATCAGAATCGCCAGACCGATGAGAAAAAGTGTCATTTTTTTTGCCTCCTGACAACTTTGGTAAAGCCTTTGCTTTACATGAAAGATAAAAATTTATCCAACTTGTATAATATAACACCTGTTTTTGCTTTTGACAAGAGTGTAAAAGTGTGATATATTAATAATAAAGTATATTTTTTGAAAGGAGACAGAAAGAATGAGCGGAAAATTTTATGTGACCACTCCCATTTATTACGTCAATGACCGCCCCCATATCGGGCATGCCTATACCACCACCCTTGCTGATGTGCTGGCAAGTTTCCACCGTTCCATGGGGGACGATACCTATTTTCTCACCGGAACCGATGAACACGGTCAGAAGGTGGAAAACGCCGCCGCCAAACACGGCATTTCCCCCCAGCAGCACGCCGACGAAACGGTGGTGCGCTTCAAGGAACTGTGGCAGCAGCTGGGGATCACCAACGATGACTTCATCCGCACCACCGAAGACCGCCATAAAGATGTGGTGAAAGAGATCCTCCAGGATCTTTACGACCGGGGCGAGATCTATAAAAAGGATTATACCGGCTGGTATTGCGTGGGCGATGAAAGATTTTTCACCGAAAAGGATCTTGTGGACGGCAAATGTCCCGAATGCGGCAGAGAGGTGACTGCTCTCAAGGAGTCCAACTACTTCTTCCGCATGTCCAAGTATCAGGAGTGGCTCATCGACTATATCCAGACCCATCCTGATTTCATCCAGCCCGCCTTCCGTGCCAACGAAACTCTGGGATTCCTGAAGCAGCCTCTGGCGGATTTGTGCATCAGCCGTCCCAAGTCCCGCCTTTCATGGGGAATTGAACTGCCCTTTGACAGCGACTATGTCTGCTACGTCTGGTTTGACGCCCTCATCAACTATATTTCCGCCGTGGGCTACCGCCGTGATGACGCCGCTTTCGCCCGCCGCTGGCCCGCCAGCTGCCAGCTTATCGGCAAAGATATCCTCACTACCCACTCCGTTTACTGGCCCACTATGCTGAAAGCCATGAATGTTGAGATGCCCAAGACCATTTTCGCCCACGGCTGGTGGCTCACCGGCAACACCAAGATGAGCAAATCTCTGGGCAACGTGGTCAACCCCATGGAAATGATCGGCATCGTGGGTGTGGATGCGTTCCGCTACTTCCTCATGGCAGAGATGACTCTGGGCAACGACGCCTCTTTCACCCGCGAAGCTCTTATGCGCCGCTACAACAGCGATCTTGCCAACGATCTGGGCAATCTCCTCTCCCGTGTGGTGAAACTGACTCTCCGTGCCGGGGGGATCATTCCTGCTCCCGGTGAACCCACCGGAAACGAAGAAGAGTTCAACGCCGCCGTTGAAAGCGCGGTAAAAGGCATGAGAAACTGCCTTGAAGAGATGAAACTGGATCAGGGCATCGCCGCTGTGCTGAGCGCTGTTCGCGCCGGAAACCGTTACGTTGAACAGTGCGCTCCCTGGGCGCTGGCGAAGAACAATGACATCGCCCACTTGAATACCGTTCTTTATACTGTTGCCGCCAATCTGCGTAAACTGGCAGTGCTCCTTGCCCCTGTGATGCCCGGCAAGATGGCGGAACTCCAGAAGGCTCTGGGCAGCGGCGATGAACTTCTCACCATCGGCGATCTGCTCTCAGGCAACTGCCCCGATCCCGCCGGACGCACCGTTCAGGAAGTCGCCCCCCTCTTCCCCCGGATCCAGGAGGAAGAGGCCCCCGCCGCTCCTGCCCCCAAAGCTGAAAAGAAAGAAAAAGCCAAAGCCGCCGCTCCCGCTCCTGAAGCCGTTGAACTTGTCACCATTGACCAGTTCTGCAAGGTGAAGCTCAAGACCGCCAGAGTCGTCGCCGCCGAAAAACTTGAGGGCGCCGACAAGCTGCTGAAGCTGAAGATCGATATCGGTGAAGCCGAACCCAGACCCCTTGTGGCAGGTGTGGCAAAGTATTACACCCCCGAAGAGATCATGGGCAAGACCATCGTTGTGGTTTCCAACCTTCAGCCTGCCACCATCCGCGGCGCCGAATCCCGGGGTATGCTCCTTGCTGCCAAGTTCGGCAAAGAGCTGCGCCTTGTAACTGTTGACGGCGATGTTCCCGCCGGAGCCGACATCGGTTGAGATATATAAACTTTTGAGGTGATTTGATAATGCGTCAGGCAATTTTTCTTATAAGTACCGCAGACCGGAAAGGGATCCTTGCGGAAACCACCACTTTTTTCTATCAGCGCGCCTTGAACATCCTTGAGTGCCGCCAGTACACCGATGTCCGGGAAAACGCCTATTTCATGCGTATAGCCGTTGAACTCCCCGCCGACATCACCCGCAGCGACCTTGAGGGACAGTTTCAGATCCTCGCCGACAAGCTGGAACTGAAGTGGTCTGTCTACTACAACGGCGACCGTCAGAATGTGGCGGTGCTTGTTTCCAAGACCTCCCACTGTTTCTACGATCTGCTCATGCGCTCCGAAGAGGGAAATCTGGGGGGCAAAGTGGTTGTGGCTGTGGGGAACCATCCCGATCTTGAAGAGGTCGCCGACCGTTTCCGGGTGCCCTACTACTGTCTGCCCACCCCCCGGAGCGGTGATCCCGATCAGGAAAACGCTCTCCTTGAACTTTTCAAGCGCCATCACATCGACCTTGTGGTGCTGGCACGATATATGCGCGTCCTCTCTGAGAGGGTCATCAACGCCTATCCCGGCAGGATCATCAACATCCACCACGCCTTTCTCCCTGCGTTTCAAGGGGGCAATCCCTACTTGCAGGCGTGGGAGCGGGGCGTGAAAATGATCGGAGCCACCGCTCATTACGCCACTGTTGATCTGGATGAAGGTCCCATCATTGAACAGGCCGTTGAACGCATCACCCACGAAAGCACGCCCGAAGACCTGCGGGATCTGGGCAGGGATATCGAACGCCGTGTTCTCACCCGTGCGGTGCAGTTCCATCTGGAACACCGTGTGATCGTTTCCGGCAGACGGACAGTGGTATTCGCAAAATGAAAAACTTCGGTCAGCGCATAGCAGGCTGGTGCCTGACCTTTCTTTTCTTTCTGCTGCCTTTGAAATTCGGCACTCTTGCCGCCATGCCGGAGCAACCCCCCATGTTTCCGGGGGATCTTCTCACCTTGCTGGTCATTTCCTGGCCGCCCCATTGCGCCGGGATCGCAGGTGCGCTGCTGCTTATGGCAAGCGTTCTGCTTTTTCCGGCGCCCGACTGGCGCGCTCCCGGAGGTCTGACCGCCCTTTTCTGGGGGATACTGCTCCCCCTTGCGTCGCTCCCCGGCATGATTTCCGGGAGCAACGCCGATTATGTTTATGTCAATGTAGCGCACTGGTTCGGTATCGGCGCCTTTGTCCTTTGCGCCTGGTGGATCTTTTCTGCCGCCCCCTGCTGGAAAAAGCCTTGTCTCCATGCCCTTGCCGCAAGCGTTCTGCTGACCGGCATTGACGCATGGCGCCAGTACTTCTGGGGATTTGAGGAAATGCAGGAAATGATCCGCAAACAGCGGGAAGCGGGCATTGAAATTTCCAACATCATGGAAATCAGGATCATGGACAGCCGGGTCTTTTCCTCTCTCGGCTCCTGCAACACCTTTGCCGGGTTTCTGCTTATGGGGATCCCCCTTACTCTGGCGGCGGTCCAAAGCTGGGCAAAACGGTTTGAGCCGGTCAAAGTTTCACTGGTGCTCTTTACTGCCGCCGCCGCAGGAGTGCTTTTCCCTGCTCTGCTCATGACCCGGAGCCGGGGCGCCTGGCTCTGTGCTTTTCTGATGGCCGCACTCTTTTTCTTCATCAAAGTCCGGGTGAAAAAGGTTTACAAAGCCGCTGCTCTTGCGGGTGTTCTTCTTCTGCTTACAGGCGCATTTTTTGCCATGCACCGCTCCGGAAGAGGACTTCTTTCAGGAGCTGAGCGTCTGGATTATCTGCGGAGCACCGCCATTATTTGCAGTGAACATCCCCTTGCCGGTGCCGGATGGGGGGAATTTTTCCACCGTCACATGCAGATCAAAAAGAGCCGCTCCGACGAATCCGCAAGATCCCCCCACAACTTTGCCGCCCACTTTGCCGTTCACGCAGGCATTCCCGCCGGTCTTATTGCTCTGGGCGCCCTTGCGGTGCTGCTCCTGGAGCTTTTCAGGGCAAAGGGGGAGGATCCTCTGCTCCGCTGGGGGCGTCTGGGGATCGCGGCTTTCGTGCTCCATTCTTTCATGGAGCTCAACGACACCATTCCCGCCTCCATGATCTGCTGTGCCGCAGGGAGTCTTGCCCTGCTGCCGGAACCTGACAGAGATGTTGAAACTTCTCAGAAACCTCTTTTGAAATACCTGAAATATGGGGGCACTTGCGCCATTCTTCTGGTGGGTGCTGCCGGATTTTACACCAATTTCCGCTGGGTGCAGAGCGAAGCGGCGTTTGAAGAACTTGAACTCACGCTGCGTCCCCGGAACCCGGAGGGGGCTGTTATGGCGCCCGAACCTCTCAAGGTCATGAGACTTCTTGACCGGTTCTGCCAACTCCGTCCCGGCTCCCCCTACGGCCTTGAGATGGCGGGGGACTTCTTTCTCCACACCGGGGATCTTGACAATGCGGAAAAACTTTTCAGGCGTTCTGCCGAACTGGTTCCGGCGCGTCCTGCCGCTCACAGGCGCCTTGCTCTTGCCGCCTGCCGCCGGGGCGACTTTGAACTTGCCCGGAAACACCTTGCAGTCGCCCGGAGCCTCTTCCCGGCTGATCCGAAAAATCAGGAATCCCGCTTCTTTGAGGAGTGGGAGCGTATCCGGCAAAAATAAGTTGTAACTTCTCTGAATCAAGGTCAAATTAGTGAAAATACAACTTTTTTTCAAAAAAAATTAAAATATTTGTAATTTTGCCCTTGAAATTTCAAAAAAGAGAGTATACTTTATTTGCTGAAGGGGGGACAGATGCGCTGTTCCCGTCTAAATGATAAAGTTTTAGGAGATCAAAAGATGAAGTGGGAATTCTACGATGTGAAGGCTAAAGCCAAAGTCAAAGCCGATGTGATCGGAAAGAAAGTTTATGGCGAAGATACCCGTGCCCGTTATGCTTTCAAGGGCGAAACTGCTGATGGCCGTCCCCTCACCGCCTTTGTCGGTAAAGCCGACTTTGACAAATGCACCGCCAAGGTTCTCAAGTAATCTTTGCAGTCTGTTTGAAATCCTCCGGTTTTAAAACCGGGGGACTTTTTTTTGGCTCTGTTCCAGAGCAGGGAGCAAAGGGCATCATCTGTAAAGTTCAGAGGAGAGTCCGTCAGCTTTTTAAGGTTTTCAGGTGGAAGAGTTGCTTCTCAACAGCTTGAAAAAACACCTCAGATGTGCTATGTTATAGGACGTAATTAAAATATCATATCAAAGGACCTTTGTGTCTGGAAAATTTCAGGAGAACTCTGATTATGTGCAACATGGCAGCCTATGCCGGCAGAAAAGCCGCCGCCCCCATTCTTTTCCGTATGCTTGAGAGCCAGGAGGCCCTCGGCGGCGGACACTACAACGGTATTGCAACCATCCATGAAGGGAAGATCCACATGATCAAGTGCATCGGCTCCACAGCGGAACTCCTGCGCCGTCACCCTGAAGTGCTGGAACTTCCCGGAACCGTGGGCATCGCCCACAGCCGTACCCCCGGCATCGACTCCGACGAATGGGCGCAGCCTTTCTTTGCCCACGATGAACAGGTGATCTACTGCGCCAACGGCGCCGCCGGACGTTTTAAGGGAACCGACTACAATTCAGCCTATGAGCAGGATAAAGCCGAGGGGATCCGTTACCGCACCCTTATTGAAAAACCTGCCGAAGGCTACCCTGTGATGAATGACGGCAGTTGTGTCCACTCCTCCGAAGTCGTCTCCAACATGGTGCGCCGCGCCTTCACCCCCGGCAAGCTCCTGCGCCGTGCCATGGGGGAAGCGTGTTTTGATCTGAAATCCGAAATTGCCGCCCTTGCTCTGGCAGTGGCGGAGCCTGACACAGTTTCAGCCATCCGCATCAATCAGCCCCTTATGTGGGGACGCAAAGAGGATGGTTTCTACCTTGCCACCTCCGCCTTTGCCCTTGAAAACGAAAATATCAACTGGATCAATCCTGTTCCTGTTGCCTCCATTATGACCATGGGCAGGGACAAGATCGAGTTTGAGGCCCACGATACCTACATGCCCTACTTCGGGGGATGTGATCCTCTGAGTCTGATCCACGCCAAACTGGATGAAATGCTTGACTCCGGCAAAGATTTCTGCGTCAATGATTTCTGCATTGAGGCCGCCAAATGCTGGCCCGCAGACAAACTTGCCCCGGCCAATATGGTGGTCTACGAATATCTGCGCGAAAAGACCAACAGCAAACTCATTGAAAGTTTTGTAGTCGATACTCCCGGATCCGGATCCGGTCTGACGGCTCCCCAGCGCCGTTACCGCCGTCCTCAGGCGTAAGGAGTAACCATGACTGCGGCAATCAATTGGAAAAGGAATCTCTGGACCGTTTGGCTTTCCCAGTTTCTTTCTCTTGCCGGATTCGGCATGTGCGGTCCCTTCATTCCTCTTTTTATGAAGGACTCCCTGGGCATCAGTGACGATGCCCAGCGGGGCGCCTGGGTTGCCGTATTCACCTTTGCCGGTCTCATCAGTCTCTTTCTCGCCAACCTTATGTGGGGGATGCTGGCTGACCGTTTCGGCAGAAAGCTCATGCTCCTGCGTGCCAGTTACGGAACAGCCCTTTTTTATCCCCTCATGGTATTTTCCCCTGATGTCTACTGGCTCATCGGTTTCCGGGCGCTTTCGGCGCTTTTCACCGGTACCGTCAACCCCGCCCAGACTCTTCTGGTCAGCACCGCGCCCCAGGAGCGCCACGGATATGTGCTGGGCGTGCTCAGTACCGCCGTCTGGAGCGGCAACATGACTGGATATCTTCTGGGCGGCGTCATTGTGGAAATATGGGGCTACACAACAGCCTTTCTCTGCTGTTCATTTCTCTATGGCATAAGCGGACTCATGGTACAGCTGCTTGTCCGGGAGGATTTCAAGCGTCCTGAAAGCACTCCCCGCAAGGAGCGCAAGAAACTCTCCCGCGAGATCATGGCGCCCGGCGTCATTGCCGTCCTGCTCATGTTCCTGCTCATGGGCGCCGGACGCCGTATAGATCAACCCTTTGTCGCCATGCTTGAGGAGCTGATCCAGGGGGATAAGGGCGCGGCTTTCTACACCGGCATCATCAGTGCCGGCGGCGCCGTGGGGGGCGTTATCGCCGGTTTCGGTTTCGGAACTCTCTGCGACAGGTATCCCCCTGAAAAGATGATTCTTCCCGTTGTGGTCATTGCGGGGTGCTGCGCCGCCTGGCAGGGGATCTCCACCAACATCTGGTCTCTGGGATTTGCCCGGTTCTTCTATTACTTCGTGGCAGGGGGGATGCAGCCCATGCTCCTTATCATGCTTTCAAGACTGACCTCCCCGGAGCACAAGGGGACCTTTTTCGGCTGGTCTGCCAGCGTCAATGTGGCAGGAGGCATCTGCGCCTCTGCCATCAGCGGTGTCATCGCGTATAATCTGGGTGTCCGCGCCATTTTTATGGCGGGAGCTCTGCTTT
>JAGBWB010000151.1 GCA_017629975.1 Lentisphaeria bacterium | reverse complement strand
TCTGCGAAAGGATCATGGCCCCCGAACAGCTTTATGTTTCCCCCACAGACATGGGCGTCAACCGGGTGGGCTTCGCCATCACCGACGATCAGGCAGTGCGTGAAGCCGCAACTCAAGAGGTCATCCGCCGTTATTTCAGAGCGTGCTGCGACTATGCCTCGGGCATTGCTGAAAAAAGCGTTCCCGAACGGTGCAAACTGCTGATGGACTCCCTCGGAGTCAACGAAAATTGCCGGGCAGTGGTTGAACCTGCCCGCAAAGCTGCTCTTGAGGCAGAAAAAAAATACAACGGCGAGAGTGCAGGAGTCAATGTCTTCTGCGGGGCCGCACTGGAACTCAGCGACGGAACCATTATCACAGGCAAAAACTCCCCTCTGCTCCATGCCGCAACAAGCTGCGTCCTCAATGCCATCAAACATCTTGCGGAGCTTCCGGCGGATCTTCATCTGCTCCCGCAGCTGGTCATTGACTCCGTGGGCAAACTCAAGCAGCAGCTTTATCAGGATCAGCGCATTTCACTGACTCTGAATGAAGCTCTCATCGCTCTGAGCGTCAGTGAACCCTCCAACCCAGCCGCTCAGCTTGCCATGTCCAAATTGCCCTATCTCAAGGGATGCCAGATGCACTTCACCCACATCGTTCCCGAGGGTGATCTTGCGCCGCTGCGGAAACTCGGGATCATTTTTACATGCGATCCCGTTTATACCAGCAAAAATCTCTTTATGGAGTGATCGCACTTCAATTTTCACATCTATCCGATTCCCCGAAATGCCATTTCCCGGCGTTCCGGGGATTTTTTTTATAAAAAAATCATTTTTTTTCTGTTTTTCATTTGCAAAATCCCTTTTTTGGAATTATTTTCATTATAGAACAGTTTTTCAATCAGCAACGCACAGGAGGAAGTTATGAAACGCCGTGAATTTCTCAAAGCCTGTTTGACCATGGGTGCCCTTGGTGCCGTCTCACGGATGAGCCCGGCATTTGCCGGAATGGATCTTCCTAAAAAAAACCGCACCTCCGGAAAAGCCAGAAGTGTTATTGAGATCTGGATCTGGGGCGGCCCCAGCCAGCTTGAAGCCTTTGATCCGAAACCCAAAGCAAGTTTTGACTACAACGGCGGCAAAGGTGATATCCCCACCAATGTTGACGGGATCCGGATCAGTGAATATATGCCGGAACTGGCAAAAATCGCCAATTTGTATTCCATCATCCGGAGTATGACCCATCCCCACCGGGGACATGAGTCCGCAACCTATCTCATGCAGACCGGACGCATGCCTGGAGGCGGTATCACCTATCCCGCCATCGGCGCCATGCTCGCCATGCTCAATAAAGGCAATGTCCAGCACAACCTGCCCCCTTATGTGGCTTTGACCACAAACAAAGGGCGCTTCTCTGAATGCGGATTTCTGGGCGACCGCTACTCCCCCTTCTCAACAGGCGGACGCCCGGAAAGTCCCGTCTTCCAGGTTGACAGTTACAGTCCTGCCGGCGGCGCCACAAAAGAAGAGGTGCAGCGCAGATTCAAGCTCCTTGAAGAGCTTGATACCTTTGCCCGCGAGGGGAAAAATTATCCGGCAATCGAACAGTTTGCCGCTTCCGGAGAAGAGGCACGGACGATCCTTTTCGGGAAAGCTGCCGATATCTTCAACCTTTCCCTTGAACCCAAAGCCATGCGTGAGCGTTACGGAATGAACCGCTTCGGTCAATCCTGCCTCTGCGCCCGCCGTCTGGTGGAAGCAGGCGTTCCCTATGTCACCATCAACGCCTCGGGCTGGGATACCCATAAAAAGCACTTTGAATCACTGAACCGGATCGCTCCCGAAATGGACCGCGCCGTGGCAGCTTTGATTTCAGACCTTCATGAGCGGAATCTGCTGGATCAAACCATCGTCTGGTGGACCGGGGAATTCGGACGCACCCCCCGTATTGACTGGCACGCCCCCTGGCAGGGCGGACGCAACCACCACAGCAGCTGTTTCTGCGCCATGGTGGCAGGCGGCGGCTTTGCCGGCGGCAAAGTTGTGGGCAGTTCAGATGCCACAACAGACTTTCCCGCCACACGCCCTGTTTCCCCCGCTGATCTGCTGGGGAGTCTCTATGAGCTTTGCGGCGTGAATCCGGATCAGCCCTTCCCCACCAATCCCATCGGCTTGAAGTCCCCCATTCTGGCGTCCCCTGCCGCCACCAGATTGCGTGAGATCTACCGCTGAACCTTTCCGGCGCTCCGTATCTTAAAAAGACTTGTTTTCCCTCCTTTTATCCATCGGGAAACAAGTCTTTTCTTTTTATTATTTAGCTTCACTTACAGCTTGCAATATACTCTACTTTATGCTATATTAAATGTAAGTTGTCGCGGCTCTTTGAAAAAAACTTTTCAGGGGAGCCGGATATTATTGTCTGAGAATAATTTGAAACAGAGGCTTTTCCCAAATATTGCCTCAGGATATCAAGGAAATAAACATATGGAGATCAAAAATCCTTCCGGACTGATATGCTTGAAAGTCCTTCTTGCACAGTTCAGAAGAGGAGTGAATTTTGCTGCATTGATGACTGAAGATATTCAGAAAGAGTATCAGGAAAACAATCTTGACACACTCCTTAAACTGACTGACGCTCAGCAGCTTCGCAGCGAGAAGATCACTTCTCTTGAAGCAGTCAGCAATTACAAGGGCCCTATGCTTGCCCAGATGAAAAACGGCAGCTGGATTCTCGCTATCAACAGTGTCCAGCTTTCTAAAGAGGCGATGGCTGTTCTTGATCCTGCCGCCGGACAGAAGATCATCTCCATTCCCACTTCTGACTTCAAAGAACGTTTCGGGGAATACGCCATTATTTTCCGCAACCTCGCACTGGTGGATGCGGCAAAACAGACAAAACTCACAGCTTTTGTCGCAGTTGCGAAACATCATAACACCCAGATCGATATCCGCGAGATCATGCACGAATATGCGGTCACAGATGAAGAGGTCAAAGACAGTCTCTTCCGCCAGATCGCAAACGACAAGCAGTTCAAAACTAAAAATGTGAAGCTGAAATGGGAAAAGCTGCTGAAGTCCGCCTCAGTATTGCCCTGCATAGCCATCAAGAAGAACGGCAAGTACGCCATTTTATGCGGATTCCGTCCCCAAAAGGATAATCCTGAAATCATGGATGCAGTGGTCGTTGATCCTGAATCTGACAATTTCAGCTCTCCGGATCATTTCTCTTTCCTTTCTCAGGAAGAGTTTGCCAATGAGTTTTCCGGCCGTTTCATTCTGCTCAAGAAAATCTACAAACTCTCTGATGAAAACCAGCCTTTCAGTCTGCGGTGGTTTATTCCGGAGTTTATCAAAAACAAGGGTATTTTCGCTCAAATCGCCCTTATGGTGGTAATGTTGACGATCTTCTCACTCATCATTCCCCTCTTCTTCCAGATCGTTGTTGACAAAGTGCTGGTCAATCAGGCGTACAATACACTCAACGTGCTGGGTATCGGCATACTTCTGGCAATCGTTGTCAACGCCATTGTAAGTTACATCCGCAGCTACCTGCTGCTTTTTGCCACCAACAAGATCGATATTTCAACGGCAACGAAAACCTTTGCCCATCTGATGAAGCTCCCGGTGGACTTCTTTGAAAGAGTACCGTCGGGTGTTCTGCTCAAGCACATGCAGCAGAATGAAAAGATCCGCGGATTTCTTTCCGGAAATCTTTTCTTCACCCTCCTTGATATCTTTGCCCTCTGTATCTTTGTGCCTTTCCTGCTCTTTTACAGCAAGACTCTCACCTTGATCGTTCTGGGCTTTTCACTTCTCATGGCGCTGGTCATTGCCAGCTTGATCAAGCCTTTCCAGCGGCGCCTTGATGAACTCTATCAGGCAGAAGGTAAGCGGCAGAGCATGCTTGTGGAGTCAATCCACGGTGTGCGGACCGTCAAATCTCTTGCCCTTGAACCCGTTGAACGCAAGATTTGGGATGACTCCACAGCTTACGCCATCAAATCCCACTTCCGTGTGGGAACCATTTCCATGACCGCCCAGAGCATAAGCCACATGCTTGAAATGATGATGACCGTCAGTGTCATCTGGGTGGGCGCTCACATGGTTTTCAACCATACACTTTCCATCGGTGAACTTATTGCTTTCCAGATGCTCGCCGGAAGAGTCACAGGTCCCCTGGTCAAGATGGTGGGACTTATCCATGAATACCAGCAGATCGCCCTCTCTGTGCGGATGCTCGGCGTTGTCATGAACACGCCTCCGGAGCCTGCCGGCGGCGGCGTCCGCAATCCCTTCAAAGGACTTGTAGAGTTTGAAGATGTCTCGTTCCGCTACCGGAGCGATCTGCCTGATGTGATCAAAAACTTCAAACTTGAGATCCCTGCCGGTTCCACCATCGGTTTTGTGGGCCGCTCCGGTTCAGGAAAAACCACTCTGACCAAACTGCTTCAGGGACTTTACCCCGTCACCCGCGGTTTGGTCAAGATCGACGGAATCGATATCCGTGAGATCGACAAGGTCCACTTGCGCCGGAACATCGGCGTGGTGCTTCAGGAAAACTACTTCTTCAGCGGCACTGTCAGAGAAAATGTCGCTCTGCCCAAACAGAATGCCTCTCTTGAAGAGATCATCTATGCCTGTAAACTTGCCGGCGCTGATGAGTTCGTCCAGAAGCTGCCCAAAGGCTACGATACGGTTCTTGAAGAAAACGCCTCCAACCTTTCCGGCGGTCAGAAGCAGCGCCTTGCCATTGCCCGTGCTCTCTTGACCAATCCGCCGATTCTTATTTTTGACGAGGCAACCAGTGCTCTTGACCCTGAAAGTGAAGAGGTCATCCGTACAAACCTCAAAAATATCGCCCGGGGCAGAACGGTCATTATCGTTTCCCACCGTTTGAGTATTGTCAGCCATGCTGATAAGATCATTACTATTGACCAGGGAGAACTCAGTTCTTCCGGCACACACTATGAGCTGCTGAAAGTTCCCGGCATCTACCGGGAGTTCTGGAACCAGCAGATGAGAGGAGAGTAATCATGAGCAAAAACGACACTCCCAGAGAGATCATCCATTTTCAGCCGGATGCTCTTGAAATCAAAAACGAAAGACTCCCCTTTCTGATCCGGCTGGGAGTCTGGATCCCCTTTTTCACTCTCACTGCCGCCATCGTCTGGTCTTGCATCGCACAGGTGGATGTTGTGGTTCAGGGAACGGGTAAGCTGGTCACCGACCAGCCGACCATCGTCATGAAGCCTCTTGAACGCTCGGTCATCAAAAAGATCAACGTAAAAATCGGTGATATCGTCAGAAAAAATCAGGAACTTATCACTTTTGACCCTGCATTCAATAATGCAGAAGCTGCCAGACTTAAAAATGAAATGCTGGCGCTTCAGGCACAGCGCGACCGTCTGACTGCTGAGTTCCGTCATCTCCCCTACAAGGGCGGAAACGGACAGTTTGAAAAATGGCAGGCTGCCATTTACAAGCAGCGCAATGAATACTACCGCGAAAGAATGAATTACTTCAAAGAGGCTCTTTCACAGATCGCCGCCTCAAAAAAGAGCAAATCTGACAATCTTGCCAAACAGCGGGAACGTCTGGGCGCCATCAAACAGCTTGAGAATATGTTCAAAGACCTCCACAGCAAGAAAGCTGCCTCTCTCAAAGATCTGCTTCAGATGTCGGTGACCCGAATGGAAATGGAAGCCAATGTGGATCAGCTTGAAAATGATCTTCTGGAACTCAATCACCGCCGCGGAACCATCATTGCCGAAAAGAACTCCTTTATTCAGGAGTGGCGCAACAGCATCTCTGAGCAAATGGTTACTGCCGATCGTAATCTGACCTCCACGACCAAAGAATACGAAAAGGTTGCCCGCCTTATAGAATACGTCTATCTGCGTGCTCCCTGTGATGCAGTCGTTCACGAGATCGCTTCATTTTCGCCCGGTTCCGCTGTGCAGGAGGCTGAAGCTCTGATCACTCTGATCCCCCTCAACGGAAATATTGAACTTGAAACAGAGATCCGTACGCAGGATATCGGCAAAATCAACAAGGGGGCTCTGGCACGCGTAAAACTCAATGCTTATCCTTTCCAGAAATACGGTACATTGCAGGGAACTTTGCGCGACATTTCCGAAAACACGCTTCAGAAAAATATCCAGGGTCAGGAAATAACCTACTACCGGGGGCGTGTTACAGTCAGCGGAAAACTCAAAGGGGTCAAGGAGTCGTTCCGTCTGATTCCCGGCATGGAAGCTCAGTGTGAAATCAAATGCGGAAGACGGCGGGTCATTGAATTTGTCCTCCATCCTCTTATCAAAGCACTTGATGAAACAGCCAGAGAGCCGTAAGAAGCTGTCGAAAAACGATTGTTTTCAATACTCCTGCCGGGATCTGGTGCCCCGGACTCCGGCAGGAAAAAACCAGTTCTTTTCATTTGCCGATGGTCGGGGATCCGGCTGCAAGAGGGAAAATTAAAAGGAAGTGTTTCCGTCAGTTGGTTGAATATTTCAAAGAAAGGTTTGTTGTCTGCTCTTGAAAAAGGCGCAGCAGCATCTTAAAAATTGAATAAATATAAAGTTCAAATGTTTGATCAAACAATGAAAAAAGTTAAAATATTACTGCTTTTACTGCTGATTGCCCGGGGAGCGGCCGCTGCGCCTTTGCATTCAGAAACAGATTCAGTTCTTGCCGCTGTAAACGGTGATCCTATCACCCTCAGTGAAATACTGCCCTCACTCCGTGACCGGGAGTTCCAGCTTCGCAGTGCATTTTCAGGCAAAGCCCTTGAGCAGGAGATCCTCAAACTCAGATTCCATGCGGTTGAAGAACTTGCAAATCAAAAGTTGATCATCGCGGATTTCCACAGTAAAAATCTTGTCATTCCGCCTCAGGAAGTTGAAAACGAACTTGACCGCTGGGGAACCCATATCGGCTGCCACTCACGACGGGAACTG
>JAGBWB010000010.1 GCA_017629975.1 Lentisphaeria bacterium | reverse complement strand
TTGCAAAGCGTCCGGATGTGGTGATGATGGATGGCTCCATGATCGCCTATATCAACGCAAGAACCATGAAACTGCCGCCAGGGAAACAGAAAATTCCGGATGTGGTGGATGAAAATGTCCTCTGGGGCAAGACCTTTTCCGGCATGGACTATTTCCGTCTGGGAGTCAATACCCGTGTTTCCCACAAACTTTTCAGGGGACGCAAGGAACTTTTCTGGCCGGTGATCAAACATGTGATCTCCGGCTGGCGCGACGGAGTCCTCTATGTGCGTTTTGCCGACGGTACCACGCCCCGGGATCACCGTTTCGCCGTCTCTTACGGCGTGGCTTTCACCTTGTATAATGTCTCCCATCTGAAGTTCACAGATCTCCACGTCCGCAACTCCCGCATCCAGTTTGTGCTGGGGGGCAAAAGCGCTCACATCACCATTGAAAATTCTCTTCTCATGCACGGCAACAGCCGTATCACCGTTGCCCCCGCTGTCAGAAACACCACCGTCAGAAATTGCGTCCTCACCGCGGGATTCATCCGCAACGACCTCTTTCAGCTGCGGAGCGACAATGATATGCGCGGCGGCGTGCTTTACCGTATTTTCAAACACATCATCGGCACCGGGACCTCCGCTGACTGCGGCGTCTGGGATCACGGCGAAAATACAAAGATCCTTGACAACATCATCCTCAAAGGACTCATCGGCATCGACGCCGTGGGCACCGGAACTGTGGTGGCAGGGAATGTGATCCGGGAGATGTCAAGCGTTGGCCTCTGCACCGGAGCCCGCTCCAGAGGTCACTATTACGGCAATATCATCATGAACTGCGGCATTCCCCTGCGGATCCACGCCCTGCGCCATGAACGCGCCCGCCGCGAAGAGTACCATTACGGCAACCTTTTCATCCAGGCGCCCAACGCCGGCGGCCACGGCTATGTTCACTGCTCCTCCTACATGACCCGCGCCGACGGCGTCAACTTTGAACCCTTTATCAACAAATGGGGCAGAAAACGCTACCGCTACAAGAAAAATCCCCCCGCCCCTGTGGATGCAGGGAAATTTTACATCTATCACAACACCTTCTGGGGCGGCAGCAACCGCTATATCCCCATTGACTTTGAAACACTTCCCCTGCGGTTCCGCATGGCTCTGCCCTTTTTCATCGTCAACAACATCTTCAAAGACAGCGGACGCCTGAGCACAACCGACCACGAACTGACGGCGCCCAATCTCCTTTATTCCTTCCCCGGCGACGACGCCGTCAAAAGGAGCGACCCCAAAGTGGCACAGGTGAATAAAGTCCTTGACGCCAATGGGGCGGAAAAACTCTGGAACAAAAAAGCGCTCCCCGGACTGCCGGATCTCTCTCTTGCACCTGATTCACCTGCCAACGGCGCCGGGATCGATATTTCAAAGCCCTTTGTTTCCGGCGGTAAAAAGTACGCTCCCCTGCCGGGATTCAAGCCGGGCTACTTCAAGGGCAAAGCTCCTGCCCCCGGCGCCTTGCAGCAGGGGGAATCCTTTGAGAAGTTCGCCGCCATGCACAGAAAAGCTCTTGAAAGCATCCGTATGCTTGAGAAGCTGAAAAAATAACCAACTCAAAAAAACACAAAGATTATGAAACGGAAATTCACCCTCATTGAACTGCTGGTCGTCATCGCCATCATCGCCATCCTCGCCGGAATGCTCCTGCCCGCCTTGCAGCAGGCGCGGCGGCGGGGAAAATTTGCCATCTGCCTCAGCAACTTCGGCAACATCGGCAAGGGATACTCCCAGTATGTTGAAGACAATAAAAACATGAACATGCGCTACTGGAACGGCACCGGCTCCAGCGACAGTACCGCTTTCTGGGGCAGCGAAAGATTGAATCCCGGCGGCATGTACGGTGAATACGGTATGCTCGCCCCCTACATGGGCATCAACAATGTCGTCAACCTCGCCAGTATCAGCAGTCCCTGGAAAGCCAAACCCGTCCGGAGCAAATTCGCCTGTCCGGAACGGGAAAAAACGGAGATCCCCCCAGATACAAGCATGTGGACGCTCTGGTTTATCGGATTGACCACAGATCACGCCTGGGCTACATTCTCTCTCAACCGGGTCCCCAAACCGTCAAGAAATGCGGTCATCCTTGAAACCATCGCAGACGGACAGGCAAGTGTCACCAAACTGCTTGAGGGCAAAGTCGCCTTCCCCCACCCCTCCCAGACCTGCAACGTGCTTATGGCGGGGGGGAATGTTATGAGCGTTACCCGGAAAAGGATGCCCGTTGATTACGATAACACTTTCTGGAAGGCGCGCAGCCCCAAATATGATAACTGGTAAGATGAGATCATAAAGTTTTCCACTGTCCGGGGTCGCTCCGGCAGCTTTAAGATGTGAAACAGATACACAGCATTGATACAACTCAAAAAGGAGAAAAATGAAGAAAAAGTTTACTCTGATCGAATTGCTGGCTGCTGCTGCACAACAGAACTGTCTCTCTAAAACAAAAAACAACACATCCTCACGCCCGCAAGGGCGCACTTCACGGTTTTTTGGCATTCGCAAAAAAAGCTCTTCACATCTTCACATCTTCACTCAACCAGCCTTCACGCTGATTGAACTCCTGGTGAGTACTACTTGTCAAATAGGTGTTTTGCCGTTGTATCTCTTCAAAAAAACAATCAGAAAAATGCCTTATAATGCTTGCAAAGCAAGCGCTTCATGCCCCAACGGGGCGCTTCATATTTTCCGCAGGAAAATGCTTCATACGGCGAAGCCGTGCTTCACTCAACCAGCGTTCACGCTGATTGAACTGTTGGTCGTTATCGCCATCATCGCCATTCTTGCAGCCATGCTGCTGCCTGCCCTGGGACAGGCCCGGAACCGGGCGCGCTCCGCCCAGTGTATCAACAAACTTAAAAATCTGGGCCATCTGAGCAGTCAGTACAACGCGGACAACAATGATTTCATCCCCATGGCGCGGACAAGAGATGATTACCCCAATTACGCCTCCACCTGGTTCCCCGCCTGGTATTTGCAGCTTTCCCCCTATATGGGGATCCAGCGGAAAACGAACAGTTATGACCAGTTCAAAAACGAAGCTGACAAGACCAGAGTGGTGCGCTGCCCTGCTGAAGAATCGGCTCCCGGTAAAGAGAAGTACAACTATTACAGCATCAACTTCAATGTTGCCAACCGTGCTCCTGAAGTGGGTCCCATGAAGATCGGCAAGATCATTCAGGTCCCGCTTCCCGGATCAAAGTGCTACATCAACGATGTGAACAGCAATGACCTTGTTTTCTGGAACACCAACAACGGTTACACCAACCGCCACAGCAACGGTATCAACATGGTGATGTTTGACGGCCATTGTGAATGGAGATCCTACGGATTTGTTTCAGTCTATGCCAAAAAGCACTGGAACACGATCTTTGATATCTGGACAAAAAATGTGGTTATCAGATAAAATCCTCAACGATATGAAAGGAGAAGAAGTCGGTATGAAACTTAAATCATGGATGCTGCTGGGCTGTTTTGCTGCAGCTCTGCTGGGGGCGAAGGAATTCTACCCCGAAGGAAACTTTGAAAGTGCAAAGATCAAACCTCTGCACATCAGACGGTTTGACCACACAAGCGGCAAATCCGTCGGTCTCAAACCCAATCAGGGGGTTACCGAAAGAGTGCAGAACGAAAAGGCCTATTCAGGCAAACAGTCTCTGCTTCTGGAGTCAACTGTTCAGGGGACCCACTCTCTCAATCTTCACAACATCAAAGTCACTCCCGGCAAAAAATACGAGTTCAGCTGGCGCTATTTCATCGCTGAAAAAAGCGAAAAGGTCAGCGTTTCAGGCCGGGTCATCTTCACCAAAGACAACAAGCCTCAGGGATTCCTCTTCCCCACGGGGGACTCTGATACCGGCAGATGGCATCAGGTCAAAGTGCTCTTCTATCCTCCGGCGGGGTGCGAAAAGTTCAGCACCACCATCTGGATCGGCAGAGGCAAATTCAAGGTCTATCTGGATGACCTGAAGGTCACCGAATTTGACGAAGGCAAAACAAAAGTCGCCGACAGCAACACATTGCTGCTCAAAAAAGCCGACGGCGTCACCATCTGGAAACAATCCAACTACCGCCGCATCGACGCCCATGCCGTTCCTGAAGAGATCGCCAAGGCAGACAAGGTGCAGCTCACCGCCGCCGCCAACGAAATGGAGCCTTTCCAGCTGGCGGTCTTCCCTGAGAAGGAGCTGAAGGATGTTTCCATCACCATCTCTGACCTCAAGGGCAAAGCAGGTGTCATCCCCGCCAAAGCTCAGAGCTACGGTATATTGCTCTACGTCCACCTGAAAAATCCCGCCAACCCCACTTTGAAAGGGGATATGGCAGACCCCGTTGTGGATAAAGTTTCAACCGACGCCCCCGCCCGGAAAAACACCATCTTCTATGTGCGTATTTTCGCCCCCGCCGGTACAAAGGCCGGAGTTTACAAAGGAAATGTCACCCTGAAAGCCGGAAAAAAGGTTCTTGCCGTCGTTCCTGTGGAGCTGACGGTCCGCAGCTTTGCCCTGCCTGAGGTCCCCAACTTGCGGACATTCTTCTACGGCGCCCCCGGCGTGACCAAAAGACTTTACAATGACCCCCGTCCTTTTGAGAAAGTCCGGGAAAACTTCCTCAAGATCTACAAAAATCACCGTATCGACAACCACTGTATCCATCCGGGACTTCCCAAATACGAGATCAAAAACGGCCGTCTCATCGTCACCGACTGGAGCGAATTTGACAAACAGACCAGAGAGTACTACAAGCAGGGCAAGCGGAGCTTCACCGTTCCCGGACTGGGAATGCTGGGAGATAACGGCCGCTGGTTCGGCGGCAAGAGAGGTCCCCGGGTCTTCGGAAAAAGCATCGACTCCGAAGAGGGACGCCAGCTGGCAGGCGACTATGCAAGACAGTTCCATGAGCACTGGCAGAAACTTGCTCTGCCGGGCGCCAGATATTACTCCTACATTTACGACGAACCCGCCGCCAAAGCCTACAAGAGACTCAATGCCTTTACTTCGGCGGTTCTCAAACGGGCTCCCGGGTTCCGCTTCTTCGTGACCCACCGCATGGATCCTGAACTCAAAAATATCACAGTCCACTGTATTCCTTTCGGCCCCGGACACATTTTCCCCGAACTGGAAAAGGGCAAAGAGAACTTCTATTACAACTGGGGACAGCCCCTTGACCACAGAAACTACATCAAGAGCCGTCTCTACGCCTGGCAGATCGTCGCCAACGGCGGCCAGGGCGGACTTATGTGGCAGACTGCCGCCACCCCCGGCCCCCATGTGAATCCCTGGACCGATCTGGATAAAGTCCACCGCTCAGGTCCTGTTGCGACCACCATCTTCCCCGCTCTGACCAAGGGCGGCGAATTTGTGCCCACGCTCCGTCTGGCTCAGGTCAGAGAGGCTGTTGATGACGCGGACTACCTCTTCATTCTGCGGAACAAGGTGGAAAAACGCTTCCCCGGCATGGGGCAGAAGTATCTGCTTTCACGCATCAAGGATCTTATTCCTGAACTGCCTTTCGGATTCACCAACGACTCCGAACTCCTCTACTCTGTGAGAGCCCGTCTGGGTGATGAGATCGAAAACTTTGACAAAGAACCTGTGGTTCTTGTGACAAGCACTCCTGACTGTTTCTCTGCAACTGAGATCTCCACCGTTGAGATCCAGGTCAGAGGCCCCAAAGGCGCTCAGGTCTTCATCAGAAACGCCAAAGCCGGAACCATTGGCGGCAAGCTCTTTACCGCAAAGGTCATGCTCAACCGTTTCGGCTTGAATGTGATTCCCGTCAAAATCACTTACAAAGGCAGCTCCAAGAGCTATGACATGTGCTTTACTCTGAAGCGCGACGCCAATCTCATTGAACTTGAGAAGATCGTCAAAGAGCTGAAGAGCCGCAAGATCGATGCCGCTCAGTTTGAAGGATTCATCAAAAAGTCCTCCTCCGGCAGCTACACCGCCGCCATGCGTCAGGAGTGCGCCAAGCTCCTTGAAACCGCCCGCAGAACTCTTCTCAAGAGCCGTCTTGCCATGGTGAAAAAGAGCAAAAATCCTCTGGTCAACGCCGCCAATGAACAGGCTGCATGGATGTTCAAAAACAACCTCTATCCCCGGACTGCCTACTATCTGGATCTGGCAAAAGAGTTTGCTTCAAGCACCCTTTCCGCCAAGTCAAAACTTTCCATCACCCCTGTGAAGATCCACGGCAACTTCGGTTACCGGATCAGCAACGGCATCGTTGAATTCACCCTCCTTGAAGTGGGCGGCAGGATCGTTTCTTTCAAGGTGAAAGGCGTTGAGTGCTTCGCCGCAAGAAAGCTGGATAAAACTCTGCCCCTTGCCATCCGCGCAGGCAAACACTATGAAAAGTTCACCCATCTGAATATCCCCGATCCCGGCGGTTACGAAGATGCAGGACTTGAAGTGCTGCCCGAATCCTCTGTTGACTGGGATATCAGCGTGAAAGAGATCTCTGACAAGCGCATCGCCCTTGAGGCCTCCATGCTCATGCGGGGAAATATGTTCCGCATCTCAAGGATCATGAGCATCGTCCCCGGCAAGCCTGAGCTGAAGATCGACTACACCATTTCCAACGTCTTCCCCTCTGAGTTCAAGTCTGACGACCCCACCCACTACCACTTCTGCTGGCGCGGCAGACTCTCCCCCATGATCGGCGACAATTCTCAGGGCGACAAAATCGAAGTTCCCACATTGAAAAAACTCAAAGAGACCTACTTTGACGTGAAGAAACCCATCTTCTATGAAGAGCGCTCCGTTGAGCTGACCAAATCTTATCTGGGCAGCTGGAACGAAGGGAAGAAGAGAGGATTCACCTGGAACTTTGATCCGGCGATCCGCCATGCCTATCTGTGGTTCTCCTCCTCCGGCGATCACAACGGCAAAAACAAGATGTATACTCTTGAGATCTTCCGCTCCTTCTACGGCAACAAGCCGGGTGTGACTGGGAACTCACCTTTCTACATTGAACCCGGAAAATCGGTGAACTTTTCCATGAGCTTCACCGGCAGAACGGAAAAATAATTCCCCCTTTTCTCCAACCCGGGAAAAAAGAACACTTTTTTCCCGGGTTTTTTTCTTGAAAATAGAGCAGTAAAGTGATATCTTATGTAAGAAATCCACCACTTGAGGAGAGTGAATTTGAAAACTGCTTGCTTCCTTCTTTGTTTCATCTCCATGGCGCTTCTGTCTGTTGTGCAGGCAGAAATACTCAAGAACGCCAGAGGTGTACCTGTGCGTTACGGCGGAGACTATGCCAAATCGCCTGTTGATCTGCCTGCACTGAAGTTCCGTTCTGCCCAGTTCCGGGGGGCGTGGTGCGCCGTTGTCAAAAATCTGGACTTCCCCCGCTGCGCCGATGAAAAGGAGTTCAAAAAGAACTTTTACTCCGTGCTGACTCTTCTCAAAAAACACAACTGCAATGTGCTGATCTTTCAGGTGCGCGCCAACGCCGACGCGGTCTATCTCTCAAAGTTTGCCCCCTTCAGCGCCTGGATCAGCGGCAGAGAGGGGAAAAACCTGGGGGCTTTTGATCCGCTGCCCTGGATGGTGCGGGAGTCCCACAGATACGGCATTGAGTTCCACGCCTGGCTCAACCCCTACCGGATCACCGGTTCCACCCCTCTTTCACCAAAGGCATATCTGCAAACTCTCCCTGAGAAACACATCGCCCGGCTGCGGAGCGATCTTGTCATTGCAAGCACCAATGCCGACGGCACAAGAGCGCTGCAATTTGACCCCGGACGACCCGAAGTGGTCAATATGCTGCTCCATACAGTCCAGGAGATCCTTCAAAAAGCTCCTGTGGATGCCATCCACTTTGACGACTACTTCTATCCTTACAGCGGACTTCCGCCCCATGCCGACAGCGCCTCTTTCGCCCGCTTCAACCCGAAAAAACTCCCCCTTGACGACTGGCGCAGAGAGAATGTGAACACCCTTGTCCGCAGTGTTTCCCGACTCTGCCGCAGACAAAAGGTTGCGTTCGGTATCAGTCCTTTCGGCATCTGGGCAAACGCCAAAGATGTGAAAGGAGGCTCCCTGACAGGGGGAACTCAATCCCGCAGCGCCATCTATGCCGATTCCCTCTGCTGGGTGCAGCAGGGGTATCTTGACTACATCATCCCCCAGATCTACTGGAGTTTTGACCACCCCAAAGCCGCTTATGCGGCGCTGACCGACTGGTGGATCCGGGTGATCCGCCGCAACCCCGGGACCGCCCTTTACATCGGCCACGGACTCTATAACATCAGCGGCACTGAACTTTACAATCAGCTGCGTTACAATGCAGTTCATCCTGAGATCGGGGGCGAAGCGCTCTATGCGTTGCGCCATCTGCGGGAAAAGAGATTTTCAAAGGTTTTGAAAAAGTGCTGGCCCCAAGCTGTGCCTGTGCGGAAGAGCATTCAGTAAAGGAATATCAACATGTGCGGCATTGCCGGTATTTTCAATTGCAGAGAAAAAATCGACGCGTCTGAGATCCTCAACGCCATGTGCGGCGCCCTGTATCACAGAGGCCCTGACGGATACGGCAGGTACACCGCCCCCGGAGCGGCTCTGGGACACAGGCGTCTTGCGGTCATAGACCTTGAAACAGGGGCGCAGCCTCTTTACTCCGAGGATAAAAGCCTTGTTCTGGTCATCAACGGCGAGATCTACAACTTCATGGAGCTGCGGCGGGAGCTTGAGTCAAAGGGACACACCTTTTCCAGCCGTTCCGATTCAGAGGTGCTGCTCCATTTGTACGAAGAGTACGGAAAAAACTTTCTTCCCCGTCTGGACGGCATGTTCGCCTTTGCCCTCTATGACAGCAGAAAGAAAAAACTTCTCCTGGGCAGGGATCCCATGGGGAAAAAGCCCCTTTATTACTTCATCCGGCAGAAAGAGCTTGCCTTTGCCAGCGAACTGGGCGCCTTGAAGTGCCACCCCGGATTCCCCGGAGCCCTTGACCATGACGCCCTTGCAGACTATTTTTCACTTCTCTATATTCCTCCCCCGGGGACGGTCTATAAAGAGGTCTTTCAGCTCCCCCCTGCCCACTTCATGGAGTTTGACTGCGCCGCAGGGCACGGGGAAATAAAACCCTACTGGCAAATCGACTTTTCACAGAAACTCAAAGGTTCACGGGAGGAACTTGCCGCCGAACTGCGCCGTCTGGTCTTTCAGGCGGTGGAAAAAAGACTTGTCGCCGATGTGCCCGCCGGGGTCTTTCTTTCGGGGGGGATCGACTCCAATATCACCGCCGCCGTGACGGCAAGGCTCCTCAAGGGGGGGAAATGCTGCGCCTGTACTGTGGGATTTGGTGAAGCGCGCTACGATGAAAGAGTTCTTGCCGCAAAAGGAGCGGCATTCATCAACGCTCAATGCGGCGGCGTTTTGCAGCACAAGGTGCAGGAGGTGGAATCAGGGGATTTCTCTCTTGTGGAAGAGCTTACCGCCCACTGCGGACAACCCTATGCCGACAGCTCCATACTGCCCACGGCGCTCCTGAGCGCCTTTGCCCGCCGGGAGATCACCGTCGCCCTCTCAGGGGATGGCGCCGACGAACTTTTCGGCGGATATGAACGCTATCTTGCCATGGAGCTTGCCCGGAAATTCACCCGGATCCCTGAAACACTCCGCCGGGGCGCTTTGAAAGCTCTCTCTTTCTTCCCCGAAGGGGGCGAAAGGAGCTTTGCAGGGCGGCTGGCCCGTTTTCTGAGGATCAGCTGTGTCCCTGAGGCGGAACGCTATTTCGCCATCATCGACCGGGCGCCTCAAAACCTCAGACGCAGGCTCTTTACAGATGACTTTTACAGCTCTCTGAGTGCTTCAGGTCCGGAAAGGTTTCTCCGGCATCAGGGAGATCTCACCACTTTGTGCCGGGGGGAAAGTTATTCTGAAACCGATATTGCCACCTATCTGCCGGGGGATATCCTGCCCAAGGCGGACATCAGTTCCATGGCAAGCGCTCTTGAGGTGCGTTCACCTTTCCTTGACCGTGATGTCGTCCGCTTTGCCGCTGCGCTCCCCTGGGAGATGAAACTCAGAAACAGAGAACGCAAAAGTCTGCTCAAATACGCCTTTGCCGATCTGCTGGCGCCTGAGGTGCTCCACGCCCCCAAAAGGGGATTCGGAGTCCCTGTGGCATCTCTGCTGCGGAACAAGTGGCGCAAGGCGGCAGAGGAACTGCTCTTTGCTGAAACGCCCGGACAGCGGGAGATACTCCGGATCCAGAGTGTGGAACAACTCTGGAAAGAACACCTTTCCGCCCGGCGCGACCACAGTTATATCCTCTGGAGCATCATCATATTTGCCCTCTTTATGAAACGCTGAAAAACATCCCGCACAGGGGCTGAAAATAAAGCTGTATGACAAAAAAATACTATCATTGACAAAAAAATATTATTTTTTGCTCTTGCCATTCAGCTTTTTACAGGTTATAATATATGCAGAAACAACTTTTAGAGAATATGTCAGACCTGACAATATGAAAGGAAAGAAAAATGGCTGATACTCTTGCAATTTTCGGTGGAACTCCTGCAGTCGATGTTTCCAAAGTCATCAACTGGCCTCCCATTGATGAGATTGATGAAAAGATGGTGCTTGATGCTCTGCATCAGCCCAATCAGGCCCGGGGCGTCCACAACATCGCCTTTGAAAAAGAGTTCGCCGCCTGGAACGGCAACGACTATGCCCTTTTCACCAACTCCGGAACCGCTGCGCTGCACATGTGTCTTGTGGGCTGCGGCGTGGGCGCAGGCGACCATGTGCTTGTGACCGCCTACACCTGGAGCTCCAGCGCCACCTGTATTCTGCACCACGATGCCATTCCGATCTTCGTTGACATCAACCCCGATACCTTCCTGATGGATCCCGACAAGATCGAAGCTGCCATCACTCCCCGCACCAAAGCTATTATCGTTGTCCAGCTCCATGGACTTTGCAACGATATGGACAAAATCAACGCCATCGCCAAAAAACACAACCTCAAGGTCATTGAAGACGCCTGTCAGGCTCACGGCGCCATGTATAAGGGCCGCAAAGCAGGTACCCTGGGCGACTGCGCCGCTTTCAGCTTCAACCAGAACAAGTGCCTCTGCTGCGGCGAGGGCGGTATGTTCGTGACCAACGACGAAAAGATCTATCAGGGCGCCGCCAAGCTGTGGAGTTTCGGTGAAACTTCCCGCCCCGAACAGAGCCGCGACTATCACGCCTACGCTCTGGGCTGGATGTACCGCAACAATGAGATCACCGCCGCTTATGGACGCGCTCAGCTTTCCAAGTACGACTACTACTTCAAGACCTTGCGCGAAAACGGCGAATATCTGCTGAAAAATCTGGCAGGGACCCCCAATCTGATCCTGCCTTACGAACCCGAATGGGCAACCCACAACTGGTACAACTTCAATTTGCGCATTGACTTTGCCAAGATGGGCGTCACCGATCCCGACCAGCAGGTGAGATTCCGTGATGCGGTGGCGGCATGTCTGCGTGATGAGGGACTCCGCGCCTCTGTCTGGCAGCGGTTCATTCTGCCTGATATGACCGTCTTCAAGGCGAAGAACGCTTACGGCGGCGGCTATCCCTGGAGCATTCCCGGCGCCGATGAGGGTGTGGATTACTCCATTGAGCAGTTCCCCAACGCCCTTGAATACAGCCGCAAGCACATCTCTGTGGTCCAGACCTTGCGCGCCCCCAACGGTCTTGACATCGCCGAACAGGCTGTTCAGGGTATCAAAAAGGTCTTCAACAACTTCGACAAGATCGATCCTGACAAGGTCTTCGCCATCCTTGAAGAAAGGCAGAACCGAAAATGAAAAAGTGCGCTGCAACAGTCATAATGCTGTTCGCAGCGCTTTTTTTGCTTCCCTCCTGCGCCTCAACTCAGGAGTGCAAAAAAAGTGCTGCCGGCACTCTTAAAGTGGGATGGGGCAGACGCTCCATCGCCATGAAGGGGGCTGTCCCCATTACAGGACAGTTTTTCATGCGCGTCGCTCAGGGGGCGTATACCCCTGTTGAAGCAAGCGCACTGGTCCTTGAAGACTCAAAGGATGCCGTCATTTTTGTTTCCTGCGATGTGGTTTCGGTCAACCCCAAAGTGCTCATCGCCGCCAAAGAGCTGCTGAAAAAGGAACTCCCCGCCGTGCCGGTTGAAAAAATCATCATCAACGCCACCCATACCCATGCCGGGCCCTCCACCCATGACAATGTGATCACTTATCCCAACAAGGTGGATATCGTCCCCGGAGAGAAGGTGCAGAAATTCATCGCCCGCCAGATCGCCGACGCCGTGAAAGAGGCGTGGCAGAGCCGCACTTCAGGCGCCGTCTCTTACGGTTACGGATTTGCCACCACCGGACACAGCCGCCGTACCATCTATCTGAAAGATATGGGTAAAAAGGTGAAAGCCGGAACCGGTATCGCCGTCAACGGACACTGTGTCATGTACGGAAACACTGCCACTGCCGATTTCGCCTCTTACGAAGCGGGAACTGATACCTTCATCAATCTGCTTTACACCTTTGATGCCCAGGGAAAACTCTCAGGCGCCGTCATCAATGTGCCCTGTCCTGCCCAGACCAGCGAAACGGCGTGGGCATATAACGCAAGTTTCTGGCACAATGTCCGTGAAAAGCTCGCCGCCAGATACGGCAGAAAGATCGGCGTCATCGCCCAGTCCGCCGCGGCAGGGGATCTTGCGCCCCGGCAGCTCCACTACAAAGATGCGGAAAAAAGACGCTACATGCTCAAGTACCGGGAGCTTATGGAATCCTATGTGAAAAATCCCATGGCCCGTCCCGCCGTCAACGGTGTAGTTGACAAGAATGTTCCCCTTGACAGCAACGAAGTCATTGAACTCATGCGCGCCGAAGATATCGCCAACCGCATCGTCGCCGCCTTTGATGAAGTCCTGAGCTGGGCAGGCAAAGAGAAGTTTGACTCCCCGGTGCTGAAACATCAGGTCAAAACTTTGCGTCTTCCCAAAAATGATTTCCCCAAAGCCATCGTGCTGGATGAACAGCGCAAACACGCCGCCAGCATGAAAGAGCGTTTCAAGACCTCCGGCGATCCCATTAATATGCTGGTCCACAACTCCCGTCTCAACTCCCGCAGACGGCGCATGGCTGCCATCACCACCCGTTACGAACAGACCCAAAAAGAGCCTTACATTCTGACCGATGTCCATGCTGTGCGGATCGGCAACATCGCCTTTGCCACCAACCGTTTTGAGCTTTTCCTTGACTATCAGCACCGGATCCAGGGCAGAAGTCCCTTTGAGCAGACCTTCATCGTCCAGCTGACTGTGGATCCCAAAGGTACCGGCAGCTATCTTGCCACGGAAAGGGGCGAAAAGAACAAGGGATACAGCGCCACTCCTTACAGCAATCAGGTCTCCTTCAAAGGCGGACAGGTGCTGGTCAACGAAACGGTGAAGATGCTTTACGCTCTGAACGACCGTAAAACCGCCCTCCGGAAGAATCCGGCGGTCATCACCGTTCCCAAAGTCAAAGGTGCTCCCGGTGCTGCGGATTGGGCAAAGGCGCCCCGGCTCAAAGATCTCAGCGTCATCACCACCAATCTTTTGCAGCAGGCTCCCACCACGCTCCGTCTGCTCCATGACGGGAAGTTCCTCTACGTCAAAGCCAACTGCGGCACTGCTGCCAAAGGGGATAAGGTCCTTGCGCCCCCCGTTTCAATGGTGCAGCGCGACGGAAGTCTCTGGCAGTATGAGAGTATTGAATTTTTCATCGGCAGAAACAAGGACTCCTACCAGTTCATCTTCGCCCCCGGCGGCAAACTTGCTGACTACAGTCACAGTGCCGCGGATAAAGTTTCAGGCGTGACCTGGAACAGCAGAAAAGTCTGGCTCACCACCACTTTCACCGCCGACGGATGGGAGGGCGTTCTTGCCATTCCCCTTGATGAACTTGCTTTCACAGGAAAATCCAAAGCCGGTGAATATAAGTTCAACTTCGGCCGCAACGCTTTCTCTCAGAAGGCAAGCGGCATGACCAGCCGCGAAACAGGTGCTTATCTGCCCCTTGACGGCCCCTTCAAAAACATCGCAAACTGCGGCACCCTCAAACTTGCCCGGTAAAGGAACATCAATAAGAAAATATATAAAGGATCATAACAATGGCAGCTCAGCTCAATATCGGTTGGGGTAAAAGGTCCCTTGCCCCCGAATTCCCCGTTCCCATTCCCGGACAGTTTTACATGCGTGTCTCTCTGGGAACATACACCCCTGTCCTCGCCAGTGCCGTGGTACTGGAAAACGGTGAAGATCAGGTGATTTTCGTTTCCTGTGACATGGTATCCGTTGTTCCCGACCTGCTTCTCAAAGTGCAGGCGCTTCTGGCAGCGGAAGTCCCTGAGATACAGGGGGAAAAGCTCATCATCAACGCCACCCACACCCATGCGGGTCCGGGTTCTCTGGATCTTGGAGACTACCCCCGCAGCGTGGAGATGAAAGAGGGCGAAGAGGTCCGTATTTTTCTCGCCCGCCAGATCGCTGACGCCGTGAAAGAGGCGTGGGAAAAGCGCGCCCCGGGCTCCATCGCCTACGGTTACGGATTCGCCACCACCGGCCACAGCCGCCGGGTCATCTACATGGATGACATCGGTCAGCGTCTGGGACTCCGTCCCGGCATTGCCATTGACGGACACGGCAAGATGTACGGCAATACCAACGACGATATGTTTGCCTCGTATGAAGCCGGTACCGATCCCTTTATCAACCTTTTCTACACCTTTGACAAGGATGAAAAACTGACCGGTGCCGTGGTCAATGTCCCCTGTCCTTCCCAGACCGGCGAAAATGCCTGGGTGCTTCACGCAAGTTTCTGGCACAACGTCCGTGAAAAACTTGCCGCCAAATACGGCGAGATCGGCGTTGTGGGACAGGCCGCCGCCGCAGGAGATCTTTCACCCCGTCAGCTCCACTACCGTGCCGCCGAGCTGCGGCGCTATCAGCTGAAGTACCCCGAAAAGATCGCTGAATACATGGCAAATCCCATGATATTCCCCGGCTACGAAAACCTTTCCCCGGAGGATAAAAAGAGAGCATGTGAAAACAGCTGTATCGAATATATGCGCGCCGAGGATATCGCCAACCGTATCGTCGCCGCCTTTGATGAAGTCCTGGAATGGGCATCTCAGGAGAAATTTACCGCTCCCGAACTCAAACACGAAGTCCGGGTGGTGGATCTTCAGCGGCGGATGTTCCCCAGAGAGATGATGGAAGAGGAAAAGAAAAACCACGAAAACTTCATGAATGAAGAGATGATGCTTGAAGGGGATAAGTGGGATCAGCTCCGTCATAACTCCCTGCTCAACAGCCGCCGGGTCCGCTGCGGCAGCGTGGTGAAACGGTATGAGCTTCAGGAGGAACAGCCTGCTATCCCCTCAGATATCCATGTGGTGAAGATCGGCAACATCGCCTTTGCCACCAACCGCTTTGAGCTCTATATGGACTATATGCACCGGATCCAGGCACGGAGCCCCTTTGAGCAGACCTTCATCGTTCAGCTGGTGACAGGTCCCAACGGCTGCGGCAGCTACCTTGCCACGGTCCGGGGCGAGGAGAACAAGGGTTACAGCGCCTCCCCCTACTGCAATCAGGTCTCCCCTCAGGGCGGTCAGGAGCTGGTTGAAGAAACACTTAAAATATTAAAGGAGATCAAATAAAATGAAGTTTTCCATGATGACCTACACTCTTATGCGGCAGGGGGAGTTCACTCCCGCCGACTGCGTCAGAGTCGCCGCTGAACTCAAGATGGAGGGCATCGACTGGGTGTCAACCTATGGCGAAGATCCCGCTTTGCTGCGGAAAATGAGCGAAGATGCAGGACTCACCATCGCCGCCCATACCTTTTTTATGCGGGTGAAAGAAGAGGGGGAAACACTCCTGAGCGTGGCGGAAAGATCCCTTGACAACGCCTGTATTCTGGGCGCGCCTCTGGTCATGATCCCCACCGCTCCCCTCGCCGGAATCACGTCAAGAGAGGAAAACCATAAAGTATGGTGCGAAAGACTTGCCGATGTGATGCCCCTTGCCAAAAAACGCAATCTGACGGTCACTGTGGAAAACTTCCCCGGTGCTTTGAGTCCCTTTGTCACCGCCGATGATTTCTACAAGGCAAAAGAACTCTTCCCCGATCTGCGCCTCACCTTTGACAACGGCAACGCCGCCACCGGCGAAGATCATGTCGCAAGTCTCAAACGGTGCATCAAAGATGTTGTCCACGTCCACCTGAAAGATTGGACCCGCAGCGAAAGCGCCGTTGAGGGAATGCGCCAGATGCTTGACGGCGCCTGGTATGCGCCTGCTCTCATCGGCGAAGGCATCGTCGACAGCGTCGCCACCTGCCGCGTCCTCAAGGAAAGCGGCTATGACGGCTTCATCAACATTGAGTACGAAGGCAGCGGACACCGCGCCGATGAAGGCGTGAAAAAGGTGCTTGAATTTTTGCGCGCCGCACTCTGATATATCCCTGATTTACCCTCAAAGCTCCTTTGGCTTCAAAAAAAATGTCAAAGGAGCTTTTTTTCCCTTGAAATAAATAAAGTCCGGAGTTATCTTATAACAAACATTCAAAATTATCACTATATGGAGTTACTATGACCGCAGAAGAGTTCCGTATTTCCACTTTGGGAAAACCCCTTTTGAATTCTCCCCTTAAAAATTGCGCCTTTGTGAAAGAGGGCAGCTCCGTTGTCTATGAGACAGATGCAACTCTTCTCAAAAGCCGCATGGAAAAGGGCGAAGAGATCCCCGCCTTTGAACTGGCAGGTCCCCGGGAAAAGATCTTTCACGATCCCGCATGGAGCCGCGCCGCGATCCTGACCGCAGGGGGCCTGTGCCCCGGACTCAACGAGGTGATCAAGTTCCTGACCCTGACCCTGAGACAGCGCTACGGCGTGCCCGTGGTCTACGGGATCCGCTACGGATATCGGGGACTGAACCCAGCTTACGGACTTTCACCCCTTATGCTTGATGAACAGATCGTTGACAGTATCCACGAAGATGGCGGCTCCATTCTGGGCTCCTCCCGGGGCGAAGAGAGCGTCGAAGTGTGTGTGGACACCCTTGTGCGTATGAATGTCAACATGCTCTTCTGCATCGGCGGCGACGGTACCTCCCGGGGCGCCCACGCCATCGCCGAAGAGGTGAAACGCCGCAAACTTGCCATCAGCGTCATCGCCATCCCCAAAACCATTGACAACGATATCAGTTTCATTGATACCTCTTTCGGATTTGCCACTGCCGTTCTTCATGCGGGCAGAGCAGTGACGGGAGTCCACAATGAAGCTTCAGGCGCCTACAACGGCGTGGGGCTGGTCAAGGTCATGGGCAGGGATTCCGGTTTCATCGCCGCCTCCGCCACCATGGCGAACCCCTTTGTCAACTACTGCCTTGTGCCTGAAGAGGATTTCGACCTTGAGGAAGGCCCGCACGCCCTGCTGCCCCATCTTCTTGAAAGACTCAACCGCCGTCACCACGCCGTCATCATGGTGGCTGAGGGGGCGGGACAGAAGTTCTTTGCCGATGAAAAAGAGATCAAGGACGCGTCAGGAAATATCCTCAAGAAGGATATCGGACTCCTGCTCAAAGACCGGATCACCCGCTACTGCAAGGAGCATAACACTGAAGTCTCAGTCAAATACTTTGACCTGGGCTATACCATCAGAAGTATCCAGGCCGAGGGTTCCGACGCCATCTTCTGCGGCATTCTCGCTCAGAATGCGGTCCACGCCGCCATGTCGGGCAGAACCGATATGATCATGGGACACTGGGCGGGAAGTTTTACCCACGTTCCCATCTCCCTTGCCACCCGGGCAAGAAAGAAGATCCAGCTTGACAGTCCTCTGTGGACCAGTGTCAAGTCTATCACCATATTTTAATCCAACTTCAAGGAGCAACGTTCAAAGATGAGAAAAGCGACTATTTTTACCGGACAGTGGGCAGACCTTCCTTTGGAAACTGTGGCACAGAAAATGCAGCAGTTCGGCTACGACGGTCTGGAACTTGCCTGCTGGGGCGACCACTTTGATGTTTTCAAGGGCGCTGCCGATCCCGCCTATTGTCAGGCGAAAAAAGAACTCCTTGCCAAATACGGTCTGGGCGTCTGGGCCATCAGCAACCATCTGGCAGGACAGCTGATCTGCGACCCCAACTTTGACAGCCGTTCCGACGGTTTCGCCCCGGCGGAGTGCGCGGGCAACCCCGAAGCCAAACGGGAGTGGGCCATCGAAAGCATGAAAAATGCCGCCCGCGCCGCAAAGAACATGGGTATTGAAGTGGTCAACGGTTTCACAGGTTCCCCCATCTGGCACATGCTTTACAGCTTCCCCCCGGTTTCCAAAGAGACCATCGCCGACGGATTCAAGTACTTTGCCGACCTTTTCAACCCCATTCTGGATGTCTTTGCCGAATGCGGCGTGAAGTTCGCCCTTGAGGTGCATCCCACTGAGATCGCCTTTGACATCGTCACCGCCAAACGGGCGCTGGCGGCTCTTGACAACCGCCCTGAGTTCGGCTTCAACTTTGACCCCAGCCATCTCCACTGGCAGATGGTGGATCCTGTGAAGTTCATTCAGGCTTTCCCCGACAGGATCTATCATGTCCATATCAAGGATGCCGCTCTCACCCTTGACGGCACTTCAGGGATCCTGAGCTCCCATCTGGACTTTGACCAGGTGGGCAGAGGCTGGAACTTCCGCAGCCCCGGACACGGCGGCGTGGACTTTGAAAGCATTATCCGCGAACTCAACATCATCGGCTATCAGGGCCCCCTCTCTGTTGAGTGGGAAGATTGCGGCATGAACCGTGAATACGGCGCCGCCGATGCGGCAAAATTTGTCCGCAAGATCGACTTCCCCAAGTCAGATATCCAGTTTGACGCTGCTTTCTGATAATTTGCCTGACGCAAACTCTGTTTTCTGTGAAAAAAACTTTTCCGGGAGACAGAGTTTTTTCTTGCCAATTTATCTTTCAGGGTGTATATTATCCCGGAGATGTGAAATAGATCAGTCAAACTTTGGAAAAGAGGGGAACCATGGAAAAAGCTGCAAATAAAAGAGCGCCGCTCTTCTTTTTTCTGAAGATCGCTCTGGCGGCGGCAGTTGTCTGGATCCTCTTCAGCAGAGGACAGCAGGAAATACTCAAGTGTTTGCGCTCCTTTGACTACCGTTTTCTTGTGCCTGCACTCTTTTTTCAGATCACAGCTGTCCTTTTTTCCGCGTGGCGCTGGCAGACTCTTGCCGGAGTGATTCAGGTGAAACTTACCTTTTTTGAAGCCCTTTCCCTGACCATGCAGGGGAACTTTTTCTCTCTGGTGATCCCCGGCGGCGCCATTGGCGGCGATGTGGTGAAAATGGCGGTCATCAGCAAACGCTCCAAATCGGGCAGCCGCATGGAGGGGGTCTTCACCGTTTTCATGGACCGGGTGACAGGGATGATCTCTCTTTTTGCTCTCACCCTTCTGCTTCTGGTGCCGGGCGCGGGAGTGCTGATGAAGCTCCATTTCGGCTCTCTTCCCTGTGACCCCCGGATGAATATGCTTCTTGCCGCAGGGATCGCCCTTCTCTGTCTTGCGGGCTTGGGGGCAAGCTGCGCCATATTCTTCCACGAAAAAATTTTCCGTCTTCCCGGTATCTCCTTTCTCATTGAAAAGGCGGAACTCTTTTCAAAGGGCGCGGTGTCGCGGATGACCGGCGCCACCGACATGTATGCAAGGTACTGGAAGCAACTTGCCTTTCTTGTTCTTCTGACCACTTTCTTTGTTCACCTGATGGCGGCGGTCCCCATGGCTTTTCTCTTTGCCGGGGCGGGTGTTGATGTGGCTCCTTTCACCCTTGTTTTTGCAGTGGTCATCGGCAATATCGCAGGCTTGATCCCCCTCTTCCCCGGAGGTATCGGCATCAGGGATCTGGTCACTGTGACCATCCTCAGCGCCGGCATGGTCAATGCCGGTGACGCCAAGACCGCTCAGCTTCTTTCCACAGCTTTGATGCTGCTCCTCAATCTGGCAGGCGGCATATTCTTTATACTTGATCCCGGCAGGGGAAAAAAGGAGTTGAAACGTGAGCAGCAATGATTTGCAGTTGGAAATGAATTTTTCCGAAAAACAGAACCGGTTCCGCAAAACTGTGGAAAAGGGGGAGTTTTCCTTGCTTTTTGAAAGCGCCGTCCAGGGACCCCAGCTCCCCGCCAAAGAGGTGGTGAAACAGCTGAAAAACCTTGAAGATGCCGTGTGCGCCATTGATAAATTTTCCTGCGGCGTGGCGGTCATTGACAAGGGGGAAAACCCCGAAGGACTCAGCGCCGTTGAATTTGCCGCCCAGATGTCTGAGGATCTCAGAGACCGGCACGCCGTCTATCTGTCAGGCATCAACCGGGATGAAAAGGAGATCTGCCGCCAGCTTGCCATCGCTGAAAACTCAGGGAACTTCAACATCGTCGCCGTTTCAGGAGATCTGACCACCCCCCCCGGCGTCAGAACCGACTCCGGCGTGATCTTCAAGAAGATCATGGAGCGGAAATCCCTTTTTTCAGGCGTCACCGTCAACCCCTGCCAGTACGACCCCTGGGCGCTTATGGCGCAGTACAGCAAACTTGCCGCAAGGATCATCTCTGATGCAGGATTCTTTGTCACTCAGATGGGATGGGATACATTGAAACTTCAATCCCTTTCATGGTATCTGCTCCTGAGGAACCTTTACGCCCCCGGATTTGCCCGGCTCCTCTTTCTGACTCCGGAACGCATGAAACAGATGCTGGAAAAAGAGACGCCCGGCATCATCATCGGCAGGGAGCTGCGTAAAACCATGGAAAACGAACTTTCCCTTTCCCGGAAACTCTTTGATGTCGCCCAGCTCTGCCGCCTCAAACGGCAGGCGGCGGCGTGCCGGGTGCTGGGATTCAGCGGCATCCAGCTCTGCGGCGCCGATCAGCCCGCAGTCGCAAAGGAGTGTGCAGGGGTCATCTGGGAGGGCATCAGCAGCATCAGCTCCTTTGAAGATTTTCTTGAGTGTTACCACTCTGAAATGGCGGAGTCTGAAGTCAATTCCTTCCATCTGAAGTTCCAGCTTTTTGACCGGGTGCTGAAGCGTCCCTATCCCTTTGACAACCCGCCCCAGCCGGCAGAACTGCCGGATCCGGAGGTGAAGCTCAGTGAAAAAATCGCCCTCATCTTTTCCGGAAAAGATGAGTTTTCCCACCGGCGCCAGAATGTCTGCACCGCTGGAAAGTGTCCGAAACACAACACCCTCGGGCCATGCGGCGGCGTCAGGCACGACGGCAGGTGTGAAAACGGTACTCAGGAGTGTGTCTACCGCAAATGGTTCAGATTCGCCGCCGCCAACGATGCCATGACGGGGATCGAAAAGGAAATGATCTGATTTTTAAGAAATATTATTTGACTTTACTTTCTTTGTAAGGTATATTAACAAAGCATCTTGCTCCAAAGGAGAATATATAAGTGGAAGAATCAACACTCATCTATCTGGTGCGCCACGGCGAAACCACCGCCAACGCCGCCAATACGCTTCAGGGACAAAGTGATGTGCCCCTCAATGAAAAGGGGCTGCACCAGGCCGAACTGGTGGGGGCGCGGCTCCGGAAGAAACACTTTGACGCCATCGTGTCAAGTGACCTTTCCCGGGCGGCACTCACCGCTTGCGCCATCGCAGACGGCCGCCCCGTGGAATACACCCCGCTCCTGCGGGAGTGGGATCTGGGGGAGTGGGTGGGACTTTCATGGGATGAAGTCGCTGAAAAGTTTCCCGGGGAGGCGGCAATGTTCAAGTCCGGGAACCCGGATGCCCTTGTGTCAGGGGGAGAAAGCCGCCGGGAGTTTCACGCCCGCGCCGCAAAAATAGTGCAATGGCTCTGTGATGAGTACAAAGGCAAAGAGGTGCTCTGTGTTTCCCACGGGGGCATCATCCGCGCCATTTTTCAGGTGATCTCAGGGGCAGGCGTTTCCGTCCCTTCTGTCAGGACCGACAACACCTGTATCTGCTGCATCAGATATTTTCACACTTCCGGCAAGTGGCAGATCGTCACCTGGAACGATACTGCCCATCTGGAGGGCATGACTTTGAGTACCGGATGGTAAAAAAAGATCTTTGTTATAAAAAAGGAATAAAATAATATGGAAAAGAAAGTTAAATTCGGAATTGTGGGTGTGGGCTCCCGTGGACTTCAGGCCTTTTCCACTATGATCTGCAAGCGCTCCGACGCTGAGATCTCCGCCTTTTGCGACACCAACGCCTTGCGGATGAAATGCGCCGCTGAAAAGCTGAATATCACCCCCAATTTTTACAGCACCATCACCGACATGGTGAAAAATGAGAGTCTTGACGCCGTGGTTATCACCACCCCTGACTTCTATCACGAAGAGTGCGCCATTGAGGCACTTCAGAACGGCGTCAACGTTCTCATTGACAAGCCCCTTGCCACCAGCGTCAAAGGCTGCCGCAACATCATTGCCGCCGCTGAAAAGGCGGGCAAGACCGTTATGCTGGGATTCAATCTCCGCCACAATGCGGTGCTGAAAAAGGTGAAAAAACTTATTTCTGAAAACACCATCGGCAAAGTTTTCCTCATTGAAAACCGGGAGTTCTATGACGGCGGACGCACCTACATGGCACGCTGGAACCGGAGTTATGAATTCTGCGGCGGACTCTGGATCCACAAGGGCAGCCATGACTTTGACGTTTTCCAGTGGCTTCTGGACTTCCCCAAACCGGTGAAGGTCAGCTCCTTTGCGGGCATCAACATTCTCAATGAAGATCACATCCCCTTTGAATTGACCCCCGGCGTCCCCACAGGTCCCACCTGCCACGAGTGTCCCTACAAGAAGATCTGCCCCGACATCTACGATATTTCTGATGAGCTTGACAGATGGGGCGACGAGGCGGCAAAGCTGGACGGCTACAAGAAGGATCTCTGCATCTACACCTCTGACAAAAGCGTCCATGACAACGGTATCGCCATGGTGGAGTATGACAACGGCGCCCGCGCCAGCCACATGGAGTGTTTCGTCACCCCCATTTCCGACCGCCGCTACACCATCGTCGGCGAACTGGGACAGATTGAGGCAAGCCTTACCGACCGCATCGTGACGCTCCGCCCCCGCTGGAGCAAAGAGATCGTCACCTATCAGATCCCCAATGAAGAGGGCGGCCACGGCGGCGCAGACCCCAACTTGCTGGATACATTCATCAAGGTCATCACAGGGGAGCTTGCCAACACTTCCACCACTGAACACGGCATGATGTCCACCGCCGTGGGCGAGGCGGCGGAGCTTTCACGGCGCCAGAACCGCACCGTCTTTATTGAGGAGCTTTTCAGAGATTGAGAAACTGTCTGAATCATGAACAGTGAAATGATGTTCAAGGTCGCGCTTGCCATCGGGCAGACCTTTGTTTTTTTTGCGGTGGGCGCGGCGGCGGTGAAGTGCAAGTATCTGGATTCACGGGATGTTTCCAGAGTGGGCAACTTCGCCATGGATTTCATATTTCCATGCTGCTGTTTTGTCAGCGTTTTCAACGGTATGCAAGACGCCGATCCCATGGGGGTATGGCTGCCCCCCGTGCTGGGATTTTCCATCATGGCTTTCAACGGTATCATCGGACTGGGACTCCAGTACGGTCTGAAAAACCGCTCCGAAAGCCGTATGAAGGCTTTCAGACAGATGGCTGCCATAAACAACTATCTCTTTCTCCCCCTCATCATCGTTGAGAGCCTTTACGGCAGTTCAGGCAGCGCCTGTCTCATGCTCTTTTCAGTGGGATCCGCTGTGGGATTCTGGAGTGTGGGTATCTGGGTCATGTCCAAATTCGGATTCAACAAAGAGACCTTCAAAAACCTTATCTCCTCCAATCTGGTGGCGGTGCTTCTTGCTGTCCTGCTGGTCTGCTGCAAGGTGCCGGTGCCGGAAGGGGTGCTCCGCATCGCCAACGGCATCGGCGTCATCGGAACGCCCCTCATGCTGGTGCTGACAGGAGCTTCACTCACCCTCTCAGGAGCGGCCCTCTTCCGCGAGGGCAGGGATGCCGCATGGGGCGTTTTGTGCCGCCTCATCATCATTCCCGCCCTGACAGTGGCGGCGCTCAAGATGATCCCCATGCCCCCCATGGTCTTCAATGTGGCGCTGATCATCGCCCTCATGCCCACATCGTGTGCATCGGTCATCATTGTGGGCAAGTACGGCGGTGATGTGGACTATTCGGGGCAGCAGCTGCTTTTATCCACCTTTATTTCCCCTGTGACCATTACAGGTTTTCTCTATTTGTCAACTCTCTTTTGAAAGGAAAAACTTATCTATGAAACTCTTTTCCGCCTTTATCGCCGCCTTTCTGCTGGTGTGCGGAGCGTATGGTGCTCCTGCCAAAGATCCTGCCAAAGCGCCTGTCAAAAAGACACTCCGCAAAGCTCCCCGCCGCAACGCGGTCAAGACCTATTATCAGGCGCAGTTCGTCAAGGGCAAATGGAACCCTGCCGACTGGGAAATGGTCCGCAGCTGGCGTTTTGACCACGATGCCGCCTTTCTCCAGATGCCCGGCTGCATCCAGAACCGGGTCCCTGACGGACTGACGGATGAAGAACTTCAGGGCAAAAAGGGCAACGCGGGATACGCTATCATGCTCCTCAAGCAGAAGTTCAAAGGCAACGCCCTCATCACCTGCAATATGGAGTTCGACTACCGTATGGCGCCCGGTATCATCATCTCTTACGAGCCTGAAAAGACTTCCGGCGGCAAGCTGGAACTCAGAGAACACTTTGAAGTCATTCTCTATGATGACGGACTCAATCTGTGGCACCACTTCTTTGAAAAGGCTTCCCCCAAGTCAAAGGATCCCAGAGTCCTCCGCACCGGGGTGGAACAGAAGTGGCGCAAACAGTGCTATCTCACTGAAAAGAAATTCTACAAACCCAAAACCAAATACGAAGTCACTGTGAAGATCAACTATACCTCCCGAGGCCCCCAGATCGAGATCGCCGCAGGCGGCAGGATCATCGGCTGCTATGCCCCCCAGATGCCCAAGGGGGAATACCGCCTGGGGATCGTGGGCTGCGAAGGCAGAAACCGTTTCTATGACTTCAAGGTGACCAACCGCTGAGAATCCTGATATGAAATCCTCTCTGGTAATTGTCCTTGACCGGCTGCGGAGCGCCCACAACGTGGGCAACATTTTCCGCCTTGCCGAAGCGCTGGGCGCCGAAATCATCGGATGCGGCGCAACTCCCATGCCCCCCCACCCCAAGCTGGAACGCACCGCCATGGGAACGGAGCAGAGCGTCCCCTTCCGGAGCGTGGCTGAGGTGGCGGAGGCGATCCGGATCCTCCGGCAGGAGGGGTGCCGCACCATTCTTGCTGCGGAACCCGGGGGCGGCGTTGAGTCTGAAGCGTGGAACAGAGAGTACGAACTGCCTGTGGCGGTCATTTTCGGCAACGAAGCGCTGGGAGTCCACCCTGAGGCTTTGAAGATGGTCGATGGTCTGGTGTCGCTCCCCATGCGGGGGCGCAAAAGCTCCATCAACGTGAGCAATGCGGCGGCGGCGATCATGTATGCTGTGGAGTCCGCTGCAAGAAGGAAGTGTAAAGATGAAAATTAAACTTGCCGGAAAAAATCTGGAAGATATCCGCTCCATTCTCCCCGCTTTCGGTCTGGAAGAATCCGAAGAGGAGTATCAGGTCATTATCTGTCACGGCGGCGACGGAGCTCTTCTGGGCGCTGAAAGAGAGTTCCCCGGGATCCCGAAACTCCCCATCCGCGACGCCGCCACCGCGCGGACATGTCCGCGCCACCATATTGAAACAAGGCTCAACGCCTTTGTTGAACGGAAACTCAAACTCTCTCAACTCCCCAAACTCGCCGGAACATGGAGAGAAAAGACAGTCAGAGGCATCAACGATATCTTTCTCCACAACAAGGTCTGCTGCGGCGCTCTGCGCTTCAGAGTCACCATCGACGGCGAACTTTACGCCTCAGAGATCTTCGGCGACGGCGTGGGACTTTCAACAGTCCACGGCAGTACCGCCTACTACCGCAGCATCACCCGCAGCATCTTCAGAACCGGCGTGGGACTTGCTTTCAGCAACGCGACTGTGGAAATCAGCAACCTGGTGCTCCCCGAAACCGCCGTGGTGGATCTGGAGATCCTCAGAGGTCCCGGACTCCTTATCGCCGATAACTCCCCCGTCACCGAAATCCCCGAAGGGGATAAAGTCAGACTCCAGCTCTCAAACTCCGAAGCTCTCGTCTGGGGACTTGAAGAATTCATGTGCCCCGAATGCCGCCGCCTCAGGCACCGCCGCGGCAGCTTTTGAAAAAAGCGCTGTTCCCGACAAAGGTCGGTAAAAAGGTTGAGGGAGTCGGGGAGGGGAAAAAGACCTTTTTAGGAAAGGTCCTTTTTCCCCTCCCCGAACCCCACCCCTTTTTTCCAAACCTT